>NZ_JAJDKA010000086.1:0-7462 GCF_020589945.1 Faecalibacillus sp. MSK20_93
CTTCCACATATTGGACAAATCTGACTTGTATATGCTGGATCTACATACTCAACTTTTATGCCTGCAAGTTTTGCTTTGTATTCTATAAATGTAGCTAATCTATAGAATGACCATGTATGCAGGCTATGATTGTTTTTTCGACTTGTTCTTGTCGTTGAGTGAATGTTTTGTAGTCGCTCTAATTTGATTACGGATACGTCATGATTTTTTGCTGTATTTATAATTTCACGACTTAGCTTATGATCTATATCTTTCATTGTTAATTTTTTTCTTTCATATAATCACCTTTGTCATTATAACAAAAAAGTTCACTTTAAATAAAGTCACGTTCCTTCAACCATGTTGTAATTCCATCATCATTGACATCTGGACATATTTCATCAGCCACAAATTTTGCTTCAGGAACCGCATTATCCATTGCAACACCTGTTCCAACAGTTTCTAACATTTCTAAATCATTGCGTCCATCTCCAAAAGCAATCGTGTCTTTGATATCTTTATGAAGTGCTTCTACTAATTTTTGGATTCCTACAGCTTTAGAAACACCTTTTAATGTTAAATCAAACGAACATCCTGTTTGATGTCTTTGAATATCAAAATATGGAGATAATGTTTCAACTAAAAGAGGAATATCTTCTTTTGAATTGATAACGATCATTCCAATATATGTTTCAATTTCTTGTGGATCAAAATCATCAATAATTGTTTCATCTTTCATTCCCCATACTCTAGCAAATTCTTTATGTTGTGGGTCATTTTTATCTAAGACATAAATATAATCGCTACTTTCAAAATAGAAACTAAAATGATGTTCTTTAGATAATTTAATTGTTTCTTCTATTGCTTTTGCTGGAACAACAGCTTTATAAATAGCATCTCCTTTATATTCTACATAGCCCCCATTACAAGTGACATATCCACTAAAAGGATAATCCATAACACCTTCTGTAATAAAGCATTTGCATCTACCTGTAGCTAGAAATACATCATGACCTTTTTGTTTTAACTGATCAAAGGAATTTCTATTTATTGTTGATATACCATAAAGCCCTTTATTACAATCTATCAATGTACCATCTATATCAAAGAAAAATAATTTAGACATCTTTACCTCCATAATATAAAAGACAAATGTGAATACATTTGTCTAGAATGTTTTTTCTAATGCTACTAAATCAATTTCCATAGGTGTTTGATTACCTAAGAAATCAATAAGTACTTTAGCTGTTTCTTTTTCAAAATCAATCGATTCAACAGTTCCACTTTTACCAGCAAATGGACCTGAAATAACATTTACTTCATCTCCAACAGCATAGTCAATTTCGATTGCTGAAGTACTAATACCCATATTCTTTAAGATTGGATCTAATTCATGTTTTTGAAGTGGGAAAGGTTTTGCTCCTCCACCAGAAGAACCAATGAATCCTGAAACCCCTGAAGTATTACGTACAACATACCAAGCTTCATCTGTCATAACCATTTCTACAAGAACATATCCAGGAAACATATTTGTTACTTTGTTGATTTTTTTACCATCTTTAATAACTGTTTCTACATGTTCTGGAATTATAATATTATATAAGCAATCTTGTAATCCCATTGATTCAATACGTTTTTCTAAGTTTTCTTTTACTTTATTTTCATGACCATTGTATGTACAAACAACATACCATTGTCTTCCTTCATCATTCATTCCTGCCATAATTAATCCATCCCCAACGCTTTCAATATAAATGCAATAACGGCATCTCCACCAAAGAAGAATAACCCCATTACAAAAGTAAACACTAATACAGTTAAAGAATTATTAAATAATTCTTTTTTTGTTAACCAATGAATATTTTTAATTTCAGCTCTGATTCCTTTTAAATTGAACCACTCTTTAAATTTTAATTCATGTTCTACTTCTTCAACGACTTCTGTTTCCGCCTTTTTACCAAACACGACATAGCCTCCTTATTTTGTTTCTTTATGTAACGTATGCTTTCCACAACGTTTACAATATTTATTTAATTCTAATCTTTTTACATTTAATCGTTTATTTTTAGTCATTGTATAGTTTCTCGATAAACATTCACTACACACTAAAATGATTTTCTCTTTCATCTTATCAACTCATTTCTATGCCACTATAATTTAGCATAAAAGCTAGCTATAGTCAATCTTATTTAGATTTGTCCATCTTTTTTTGTAAGCGATATTTCGCATTATAGACACAACGAATATCAATATTCAACAATTCAGCAATTTCTTTACTCTTATATCCTTTCATAAAACAATCAAATATTTTTCTTTCAAGTGAAGAGCTTGCTTTTTCTATTTTATTTAAATAATAACTTTTGTTTTCATTTAACCGTAATTGATATTCCGGTCTATTATAACCCTTTTGATCTGCAATAATATTTTCAATACGCATATTACTTCCATAGATTTCTTGATCTAAAGAAATCGTAGAAATTTTATTACCTCTATTAAGTATTCTTTTTTGTAATTTTAATACATCATTAATCGCATATGAAAAATATGTATTTATAGAAGCATTCTTATCATAGCGATAGCGATCAAAAATTCCAATCAAAACAAGTAACGCCTCTTGACTATAATCTTCTGCAGAAGTTAATGCTGTTTCTCTACAATAACGTTTCACAAAAATTCCAATTTTATTTTTATACTCATCTAACAACAATTTATACGCTATTGAAGAACCTAAATGATATAAATACAATAATTCTTGTTCATTATACGCTATCATAGTTTGTCTCTCCTTTCTTACTATAAAGGATGACGTGAGTTATAGACTTGATATAAAAGAACAGATGCAGCTACTGATGCATTTAATGAATTCACATGTCCTACCATTGGTAAAACAACATTAATATCACAACTTTTCTTTACCAATCTTGACATTCCAAATCCCTCTGACCCAATAACTAATACTGTAGGCATATTGTAATCAACACTTCTATAATCTTGACTGTTTTCTAATTCACAACCAACGATCCAAAATGCCTTCTTTTTTAAATCTTCTAATGTTCTTGTTAAATTTGTTACCTGTGCTACTTTTACATGATGAATAGCTCCTGTTGAAACTTTCGCAACCGTTCCATTCAATCCAACACTTCTATTTTTTCCAATAATAACACCATCAACACCAACAGCATCACATGTTCTCAAAATAGCACCTAGATTATGAGGATCTTCCAAACCATCTAACATAAGTAATAGAGGTTGTTTATTTTCAGGAATATCTTTTAAAATTTCATCAATTGTATAATAGCGATAATTTTCAATATAGGCCATTACTCCTTGATGAACAACCTTTCCTACCTTCTTATCAAATTCTTTTTTATCAACAAATTCTAATGGAATTTGATTTCTTTTACAAATATCAAAAATTTTAGGATCCTTATGCCCATTTAACATATAAATCTTATAAACACTTGCACCCTTTAACGCCTCCATGATAGGGTTCTTTCCATATATATATTGTTTCATATTTTTCTCCATTTTTCGTCTCAAATTTGTCTCAAATTTGTCTCATTTACATATCTTTTGAATTCATCAAATATCTCATAAATTCTATCTTTACATTCATTTAAATATAAATGTCCTATTAAACATTCAAATCCTGTTGAATAACGATGTTCTTTAGTATCTCTTTTAGAAGTTTTTGTATTTCTCCCTCTTTTAAAAATACCAACTTCTTCTTCAGTTAAAAAATCAGTTTCTAATAAATGTAAAATAAATTTTTCATGGGACAAACTACTAACAAAATGAGTTGCTTCTTGGCACAACTCATTTACTTTTTTTAGTTCACTTTCTTTTACTAAATAATCTCTAACTAAAAGTTCTAAAACACTATCTCCTAAATAAGCAAGAACTAATGGATTAATAAAATCTGGATTCATTAAATAATCCCCTTTTGAATTAATTCTGCACGATATTGATCAGCTTTTTCAAAATCTTTAACAACTTTAGCGTCTAACCATTTTGAATATAATTCTAATTCATCTTCATCTAATTGTTTTGGTTTAAAAACAAATCCAATGACATCTGTCATCTTAAGTAAAGTATTATATTCTTTTAAAATTAAAGTATTGTCTTTTTCTTTAACACGCATTGCTTGATTTAATACTTTAACTTGATTTAAAATTTCAGTTAAAGCTAAAGAAGTATTCAAATCATCAGCTAAAGCATCTACCATATGATCAACAGTGTCTTTATTAAAGTCATCACCATCAAGATGATTTACTTGTACATAAAGAGATGTTTGTTTTAAAACGTTTTCTACTTTAGCTACTTCTTTTTTTACACCTTCAATAATCTCATTTGTCATATTTAAAGGATTTCTATAATGGCTTGATAACATAAACCATTTATAAACATTGCATCCAAGTTCTACAATTAAATCTTTAGCCCAAACAACATTACCTAAAGATTTAGACATCTTTTCATTATTAATATTGATCATTTGATTATGCATCCATGTATCTGCAATAGGATGTCCATTTAAAGCTCTTGATTGAGCAATTTCATTTTCATGATGTGGAAATTTTAAATCTTGACCTCCACCATGGATATCAATACGCCCATTTTCAAAAATATCATTGATCATAACAACACATTCTGTATGCCATCCTGGTCTACCTTTTGACCAAGGACTATCAAATTGAATACCTTCATCTGTCTTCTTCCATAAAGCAAAATCAGTTGTTTCTTCTTTAACACCTTTATCTTCAACACGTTCACTTGCACCTGCTACAAGGTCTTCAATTTTAATACCCGATAATTCGCCATATTCCTTTACTTTAGAAACTCTAAAATAAACATCTCCATCAACAACATATGCATAACCTTTATCTACTAATTTTTGAATAAAAGAAATAATTTGACCCATTGTTTCTGTAACTCTAGGTGCATAAGTAGGAAATTCTAAGTTTAATCCTCTTCTAACATCTTCATAAGCCTTAATATATTTATCAGTTAATTCTTTTTCAGTAATACCTTCTTGTTTAGCTGCTTTAATAATTTTATCATCTACATCAGTAAAGTTTGAAACAAAAGTCACTTTATTCCCTAAATATTCAAATGTTCTTCTTAAAACATCAAAAACAATCATTGGTCTTGTATTTCCAATATGAACATAGTTATAAACTGTAGGTCCACATACATAAATACTTACTTCACCTTCTTTTAAAGGTTTAAATTCTTCTTTTTTATTGGTAAGTGTATTAAATAATTTCATAATGTTCCTCCTCTAATAAAAAAAGCATACACTATCTAGACACTGCCGTGTTCTTCCACCAGATAGACGATGCTTATCATGACCTTAACGCAATCAACGTTCTTTCTTTTCAAAAGACTCAAGTAAGTGCATTTCTATTCAATCATTTAGACAATTTCCACCAGCATGCCCTCTCTATAAAATATCATCAATATACTTCTCTTACCTATAATTTTTTTATTGACCTTATTCTATCACAAAATATTTATTTTACAATCCAGAAGACTTCGTAAAAGATTCTAAATAAACAATCATTTTCTTTAAATTCTTTCTAAAATCTTTTCGATTTGCTTCATAACCATAAACATACGTATTCTTATCATCAAAATATACTAAATGAATAAACTTCAATCCAGTTTTTACATAACTTCCCTTATATTCATAACATTTAAGTCCACTTTCTAAAGCTGGCCTTTTAACTTTTAATGATGAAACTTCTGAAGCCTCTAATTCACCTTTATAAAGTTCAGATAATTGATCAGTATCATTATCATATTCATTTTCTTCTACTTTATAAAATAATATTTGATTTTCTTTAGTAAAACGTGTAACTCCATCATTTGGATTACCCTCACTTAATTTAAAATCAGAAGGATAATAAAAAGAAACACCTACACCTGCCTCATATAAAACACCATCTTTATTTGCTGAAACAGTTGTATCTTTTTTCCCACAAGCAACTAATGAAACAACACAAACAAAAACCACCATTAATTTTATTATGCTTTTCATATCATCACCTCGTCTTCTTATTATTCTACACGACTTTATTGATTTTGACAACTCTATGGAAAAGACCATTTTGTTCTTAAAGAAAAAATGCCAGTTTAAACTGACATTAATTGCTTTTATTTCTTATATCATTCCAAAAACCAGGAACATTATCAGAAGCATTAGATACACCTTTAATATAAGCACAATACAATTGTACTTTAACATCTTGTTTGATAGAATCCTTTACACCTTTCATACGATTATAGTTAATGCCATTTTCAGCCTTTGTATACATTGCACGCCCCGCTTCTTCTTTAGTTTTTGCTTCTCCGCTTTTAGACCATAAGTATTTATGAGACCATATTTTACCATCATAAAACCATGGCTTACTATCTTTTGTTTCTTGATAGATAGCACAGTAAACATGATACATTTTTTCTTCATCTGCACTTCCTTTATAAGAAGTATGCCCCGCTCCAAAAATCAATATATATGGATTTTTTTCCAATCCTGCTTTTGATTTTAAATCAGCAGCCTGTTCTTTAGTTAATTTTTTATTTCCATTTTTAGAGCCATTATCATTACCAAATTCACCATCAGTCCCATAAGTTCTAATCAAAGTTGTTTGTGATGCAATCAATGCATCTCTTACTTTATATAATTGTTCAGATTATTTTGCTTGTTCAACATATCCTAATATTGTTGGAGCTACAATAGCTGCAAGTATAGCAAGTATGACAAGTACAACAATAATTTCTACTAATGTAAAACCTTTTTGTTTCCTTTTTTATTCATGTCAACAACTTCCTTATATTTCATATAATACCCTTATTATCAATACTTTTAAAGATAATAAAAGAAGTACCACCAAGTGATACTCCGGTATACTAAATTATCTGAAGCTTAGGGTGTCGCTCTAAATTATTTGGAGGATAACCCTCTAAATTATCATGGGGATGTTTATCATCTCCTTTTTTGATACAATTTTACAGTCTAGTCCTGCTTAATTTTATACGATGAACAATGAATTACTAAAACTATTTGATATTAAGGATGATGTTGTTGATACTTTTACTGTTGATAATAACAATTCTAATTATGAGATTAATATTAGATTTAAACCTTCCAGGTTATATTGCCCCAATTGTGGCAGCACTCATTTTATCAATAAAGGTAATAGAAAAAGATCCCTTGTATCCGTACCTGTCAATGATAAACCTGTAAAAATGAGTACCTATGTCAAAAGATATAGATGTTTTGATTGTGATACTTCATTTTCAGATGTTAATCCTATTTCCTATGAGGATTGGTCCTTTACTAGAACAGCTATCATATCTATTCTAAACAGGTTGAAACCTTACAATGCTACTTATGCTTCTATTGCCAGAACATTCGGTGTTTCTTCTACTAGAATCATGGAAATATTTGATACTTTTGTCAGAATTAAAAGACATAGCCTTCCTA
>NZ_JAJDKA010000087.1:0-7387 GCF_020589945.1 Faecalibacillus sp. MSK20_93
CTTTCCGCACCATATAGGGAATGAAAGGTGTGATTTAATGACCTCTTTTGAAAAAATTTAATTTTTTTCAGGTATGAAAAAAGCCCGTACAAAACATATAGTTCTATACGAGCTTTAAATGTCTTATTAAATTTATTTTTTGATGTACTGTTGTTAGTTGGTGTTTGAGTGTATATGGTTGTACTTAAAGCTATTCATAATCTCTTAATCGTTCTACGATAGAGCGATTTCCTGCAAGTTTTTTATAGGATAGAAGAGGTGTTATCATACATATCAGCATGACAAGAATAATAGCACTGAATAAAGGAAACACTGGTACATTAAATGGAATCTCCATATAATTCATGGATTCAAAGCAAATATAAGTGATAACTGAACCAATCGTCAATGTAATAAATACAGAGAAAAGTGCATATAAAACCCCCTCTCGAATTAACAGTTGATTTATCTGTTTTTTGGACATTCCAATACTTTCCATAACAGAAAATGTTAATTTTCGATTCTGAATACTGCTTGCGATTGTATTTGTATAATTTAAGACTCCAACCAGCAGAAGCAATAAAGCGATTATTGTGCCTATTTCCATCATTTCTCCCTGCGATTCTTGAATTGTTCTCATATTCTCAAATTGAGATTCAATGTGTAAGTCATTACTATATGGACTATCCTCTACAAGAGATGTAATCTTTTTTTCTAACACTTCGTCATATTTTTGATTATAGTAAATATACATATTTAATGTTGTCGGCTTAGAAATCAGGCTATTTAAATAGTCTTGACTTACAATCAACGAAGCACCTATATCTCTTCCGCTGTACTGTGTGTCATACGACACAGCTTCAACGGTAATTTCATATTGCTTTCCTTGAAGATTAAAGAAAACTCGCTGATTCAAATATTCTTTTGGTATTTCAGAGCCTTCATATTGCACAATACAACTTTCTCCATTCAGAAAATCTTGTTTATCAATAGGATTATCCAGTGATTGATTTACATAATCAAATTGTTCTTCATCAATACCGATTAGCATACCATAATAGTTTGATGGATTCGCTTTATAATCTGCTTTAACATCTTCAGAAGATAAATAAGGTGTTCTGTCTATATAATTCGTTATCCACATATCAGAAAAACTGTTTAACACATACGGGAAAATAATAGGTGTTCCCTCTACAAGATGGAAGTCTTTAATGCCGTCCAGCTTTCTTATTTCTTCAACAAAAGAATCCTCTATAGCTGGTTTAAGAGAATTTATATCCTCTGTGGTTTGTGTCTGGTTTTGAACAATAAAATCGGCGTTCCAGTAGTTAGGCAGTACCGTTCTTTCTCCCTGACTACTTATGATCGTTGTAAGGCAATAAAATACAGATAAACTTGTTGCCAGCGATAGTAAGACAACAACTGTTTTCTTTTTATCTTTCTTAAATTGTTCAAATGCCATTCTCCAGAAGAAAGCCCCTTTTTTCTTTTTATACCTTTTACCATTCGATATACATTCTCTATATTTTGTAGCTTCTACCGGTGTAACTTTTGTTGCAATTTGAATCGGCTTTTTCATTCCCAGAATAATAGAAAAAATAGTCACAACAATACTTACAATTAAAATCACTGGATTAAACTGCAATGTCATATTTCCAGTCGATATACCTAATATTCCGAGAATATAAGGAACTAATTTCATACATAAAATAATACCCAACAGATTTCCGATAAATATACCTAATATTCCGACAAGTATCATTTGCTTAATTATGAAACGAACAAGCTGTTTCTTTGTCATACCCAGAGATTGAAGCAATCCATAATATCGTATCTTTCCTGAAACAGACAGATACAAAATATTGTAAATCAGAAGATAGGCACTTAAACATATAACAAGAGCCAGACCGCATATACCAAGCAATAACTTAAAAGAATTTTCGATATAACCTGTCGGTGCAAAGATTTGCCTGTCTGAGAAATCTAAAGATTTTTCTATGGACTGTATTGTAGTTGGAAAAACATAGTTACAGTTCAGTTTTATGCAAAGGATTCCATTATTTTTTAAATCATATCCCGTTTCGTCATAAAAGGCTTTTGACACAAATCCAGCAGATGTATCTCCATAACCGTCCCATATACCACTGATAACAAATTCGTCTGTATAAACACCTGTATTATTTTCATAAGTTAAAATAAGACTATCTCCGACAGACAGATTTTCATTTCCACAGGTTTTCAAAATATCTTTTGTAACCATCAATTCATTTTTATTTTGCGGATAGTGTCCATCTAATTTTGTTCTGGCAGGCGACATCAAATTATCCCAGAATACTTCATCACACCATAACAATCCAATTTCAACAGTCTTATCGTACTCTGTACTTTGGATAAATCCAGCATAGGATTCTATACCTACGCTCCGTATATTCTCGTTTTGCTGTAAAGTATTAAGTTGCTCTGATGTAAAACCGTTCATAGTTACAATATCATATTCAGCTCCATTTAAGCGTGTGTTCTGCAATCTACTCGAATTCAGATAAGTCATACCGATTGTAAATACACAGAAAAGCATAAATGCAGATAATATTATTGTGAAAAACAAAATTGCATATTGCTTCTTATTTGTTTTAACGCTGTTTTTTGCAAGTTTATTGATGATTGCCTCATTATTATTCGCTAACATGGAAATCACTTCCTTTAGTTGATATTTTTCCGTCCTCAATCTGAACAATTCTGTCCGCCATTTGTGCAATATCATTATCATGTGTAATTACAATCAATGTTTGTTGATATTGTCTACTTAACATTTTCAATAATCCGATTACATCATGACTGGTAGAAGTATCAAGATTTCCTGTTGGCTCGTCTGCAAGGATAATCGCAGGTTTTGTTGCTAAAGCTCGTATAATCGCTACACGCTGTTGTTCTCCACCAGACAACATTGCAGGGAGCATTTCTTGTTTATCCGAGATATTTAATGTTTCCAATAGTTCCTGAATAAAATCTTTATCAATTTGCGTACCATCTAACTCAAGAGGAAAAGTAATATTATCATACACATTCAAGTCGGGTATTAGATTATACTGCTGAAAAATAAATCCTACTTTTCTTCTTCTGAAAAGAGCAAGTTGTTCCGAATTTAATGTTTCAAGATTTAGTCCATCAACAATAACAGTTCCACTGCTGGGCGTATCTAATCCACCAATCATATGTAGAAGCGTACTTTTTCCACTACCTGATTTTCCGACGATAGAAACAAATTCTCGTTCAGCAACTTCAAAATTCACACCATCTAATGCTCTTACGGTCTGATTCCCTGTTTGGTAATATTTTTTTAAAGCCTGTGTTTTGACAATCACATTTTTCATAATCAAGTCCTCCTTATTTTTCTATCGGATAAAGAATAACGCTATCTATCTTTTCTGGTTCAAAAAAAGTTACTTTAAGTATCATACGATAAGGAAATGTTTGGTCTTTACCATTCAAATAAAACACATTTTCCCCTTTTTTCAAAAACACGCCATTTGTCAACCATGTTTCTTTGTAGTTTTCTTCAGAAGTTTGAGACAAGTAGAAAGAAGATAAAGGCTCTAATGTAGTTTTAACACCATTCTTTTCTTTTAATTCGCAACAAAACAATGCCCCCTCTTTTCCATATGTATCATAAGTATATTGCAAAGAAACATCTGTATCTTTCTTTGATGTAATAGAAAGAAAAATAGATTTATTTTCTGGGAGAATATTATCTGGTTCAGTCATACTCTTTATTTCCATTTCAACAGTTCCATCTTCTGAAATTTCTAATTTTTGAGGGTTTTGCAAGTCTTTTTGGTTATAAATAACCTTATCACTTGCTGTGCTCTTCGTTTGTTTATTTTCGTCAGTACTGGAGCTTTCATTCTGGCAACCGGTAAAAGCCAATAATAAAACGAACATTGTCAGAAATACCGTCGATTTTTTGATTCTCATGATTTCACCTCCTGACTTACATGATAAAGCATAAAAATCACAAACCAGTCACAAAAAGAAAAAATCACAAAACTGTGATTTTTCTTAATCCCGATTTGGAAGATATATTATAAACTTGCTTCCTTGTCCAATTTGTGACTGTACTTCAATATATCCATTTTGTAGCGTGATGATTTCTCTAGCTAAATATAAGCCAATACCGATTCCCTCTTTATCATGTACCTCTGGTTCTCGATAGAACCGAGTAAAAATAGTCGCTTGTCGCTCTGGTGCAATACCTTTTCCTGTATCCTCAATGCTGATTTTTGTAAAAAGTTCTTGCCTGCACACAACAACATGAATATTTCCGCCAACTTCTGTATATTTTACTGCATTATCTAAAATATTAAAAATTGCTTCTGCTGTCCATTTTTTATCATGTTTTAGCATTAGCTGTTCATCATACTGCACATCAATCTTAATGTTTTTCTTATCTGCCTTTATTACTACGTTACTGATCGCCATAGCGAGAGTATCGGCAAGAAGGACATTTTGTTTTTGGATTTTAATTGTTCCAGTTTCAAGCCGTGACATTTTTACCATGCTTTGCAGAAGAAAATCCAACTTATCTATTTGACCGTTCATTTTTCTCATGTATTCTTGATTTTTCTTAAAATCTGATTCATCCGTCATTATCTCTAAATAGAGTTTTATATTAGCAATCGATGTTTTTGTTTGATGAGAAATATCAGACACTAGCTCTTTCAGTTTATCTTTTTCTTCTGAAATCTCTAAATTTTTATGAGTATACAGATGGGAAAGACGAACCAGCTTCTCATAAATTTTTTCCCACAAATCATCGTTTTCATAGGGAGTTGTTTTTAATTCTCCGTTTTTTAACATATAGTTTATAGTATTATCCAGTTTCTCTGTATATTCATAAACATCATGTTTCAAACGAACATATTTCCAAAGTGCAAAAGTAGTGATAAACACTAACGAAAAAAATATTATAAAAATCATTACTTCCATATATAACCCATTCCATATACATTTGAAATATAAGAGTGTTCCTCGGTTTCAATCTTTTTACGCAATCTGTTGATATTTACTGCAAGAGTATGCTTGTCTGTAATTTGTACTCCCTCGTCCCATAAAGAATCTAATAAAACGGAATAGGTAAGTAGTTTCCCTTTATTCTCAATCAGTTTTTTTAAAATACGATATTCTGTGGGGGAAAGTAAGCATTCATTTACTCCTTGTTGAACGATACCAAGTTCAAAATCTACTTTTAGAAAGCCATCATCATAAATATTCGCTTCTTGTGACTTTCTGGATAAGATTACATACACTTTTTTCAGCAAAATTCTCATAGAAAAGGGCTTTGTCACATAGTCGTCTGCTCCAAGTTCATATCCATTTAAAATATCAGTTTCCAAATCCTTAGCGGATAAAAATAAAATCAATGTATTACTTCTAGCTTTTAACCATTTGCAAAATTGAAATCCATTACCGTCTGGTAAATTTATATCCAAAATTGCCATGTGAAAGGTATAACTATTTGCGTAGTTTTTTGCTTCTTCACAAGTTCTAGCCCCCATAACCCGATAACCATTTTTTTCCAAAGAACAACAAATAGTATTATTTAATTCTATATCATCTTCCAACACAAGAATTGTATGCAAATTTATCACTCCTCGTACATATCATAATTATCTTAATTGTAATAAAAATCATAAACAAAATCCATATATTTTTGTGGGTTAAGCTAAAATAAAGTTACTGTGATCAGCATATCTGAATACAGTAACTTTGTTTTTTTAGTAGTTTTGACCTTTTTCAATTAGTTGCTTGAAATGTTCTTTTTTCTTCTTTGGAAGTTGATTTAAAAATTCTTCCAGCCATTTTTCTTCTTCTTCCAAAATCCCCTCGTCCTCATAATACTCTGGATATTCCAAATATATTTCATGTTCTCTTTCTTCTCGTTCTTCATCAGCTTGTGATAAGTCCATATATTTTCCAATAAGGAATTGAAGATATTGACTATACCCAAGAGAACTAACTAAATAAGTAATTCGTTCATAGTCTTTCAATGTCATTTCTCTTTTTCCAGTTAAAAGGTCATGGTCGTAAGAAGAACAAACTTCTAAAAATTCCTGTTCCTGCGTTTCTGATTTTTTCATTGTTCACGCTCCGTATTTACTAAAATTTTAAATTCTTGCTAACTACACAAATAAATTCTTCTGGACTGGGTATCTTATTTCCAAATAAGCGTTGAAATTCCGCTTGCTTGTTTGGGTCATCACTATTTCTAGCTTCATCAATAGCATACTGCATTTCTCTGCGAATTTCAGATACCGAACAGCCATTTGTTTTAGCCATTCTTTTTATAAGCTCTTTGCTATCCTTTTTACGAAATCTTAACATATAGACATACCCCCCTTTGCATTTATATTCTTCCATATTTTAAACTTTTTAGCCTGAATATATACTGAAAGAATTGTTCATTTACACAGAGTATTATATTACACTCTGCGAATGGTTACAATATAAAAAAGCAGGAAAGGAGAGGAAACTGTGGAAGTTGATTACAAAGCAATCGGACAGCGGATTAAAATTGCAAGAATTAAAAAGGGCGTAACACAAGAAACCGTTGCCGACCTTATAGACATTACACCAGCTCACATGAGTAATGTAGAAACAGGAAAAACAAAAGTCAGTTTACCAACCTTGATTGCGATTGCCAATGCACTTTCTGTATCAGTCGATACTCTTTTATGCGATAATGTGATTGCTTCTAAAATCGTTTTTGAAAAAGAAGCAAAAGATATTTTTTCAGACTGTGATGAATACGAAGTACGTTTCTTAGTAGATTTAATGAAGTCTGCTAAAATAGCGTTTCGTAAAGACAAGGATATACGCAATCAATTTCAAAAATAACCGTAGCTGTAAGGCACATAAATGTGTGTTACAGACTACGGTCTTTTTATATCATTTATCCTACAATCTTCCAGTTACTATCCTTTTGTAACACAAGCTCGTACTGTGATACCTGCGTCGCTTTTGTCTGAATATCAAGGAATTTCACGGCTACCTTGACTTCCACATTGTCCCCGTCCTTTGTAAAGATAGGGTTTACCAGTTCAGAATAAAGATAGTCCCTGCCGATAGGCTCAATCACATTTCCAGATACATAGTAAGCAAGCTCTTTTTCCGTAGCTGTTGGATAGAGCTTAAAGAATGTTTCCAGAAATGCGGTAGCGTCGTTTACGGTATCAGCGTCCACGCTTGCGTCTGGTTCTGGTGTCTTTGGCTCATAGTCCGATTTTTCGATTGCTGGTGCAAGGGTAGGGTTCTGAACGATTACCATATCCCCGTCAGCGTCCACATGGACTTTTACAATATAGGTTGCTTTCACATTGCTTGTCTGTTCTCCCTCTTTTATCTGCTGATCTAC
>NZ_JAJDKA010000088.1:0-7111 GCF_020589945.1 Faecalibacillus sp. MSK20_93
TGTTAAGTTACAATTTAATTTGCGACAAATTGTCATTAATTTAACAAACAAATACGTAATAGTTACATTTTGATTGTAGACATATGAAAAAATAGACATTTTTTATTTCAAATTAGTTACATTTTAAATTGCGATAAGTTTATTATTTTATAGTTTTAATTAAAAGTGTCGTAATAGACATATCAAGTAAAACTACGATAAACGTTGACATTTTGGCACTTTCTTAATATAATTTAGGTGTCAAGAATGACAGCAATTAAATTATTCGGATTGTTCCCATATTCAAGTTTATTTCGGCGATTTAAATATGGGAACAAAAAAAGGTATAAGCCGCAAACTTATACCTTTTTTTCTTGTTATAGGAGAATGCACAGCAATTAATTAACAATAAGCTCGGATTGACTTATTTGTTAAGTCTTTTTTTCATGAATTTAAAAAATCTATAGCTACAATCTATGATTGTGAAGACTGCAGCGATGAATGGAATTAAATTCAATTCAAACCTCGCTTTAAATTTTACTGTTGGCATCCTCCATTATCATGCAGTTTGCCATGGTGCTTACTCTCCTATTCTACCTTTGGCCAAGGCAATAAAAATTTTAACATAATTCATGACAAATTAATACAAAATTATACATATTGTTGAAATTTGTTAGAATTATTTTTTATTTAGTAGTTGTAAAAAAATCTTTATCCAGCTCTAATAATTTATCTATTCTCTTTCTTGATAATTTCTCAACCTTATATCTTTTCTTTTGCGTATCAACCCATGCTCCTAATTTTTCTTCTTCGTATATAAATCTTCGTGGAATATAACTTGTTCCCGTGTCTTTAATATACCTTTTATATTGTTCATATCTTCTATTCCATTCATTTTCAAGTGGTTCAAAGATAAATCCGATTTCTCTTAGCGCTTTTGTTTTATTTTGAGATAAACAGTGATTCTTTTTCTGCTGTCGTTGTTTTAGGCACCAATTTCCAAGTGCGAAACCTCTATAGCTGTCTCTTTTAGAAATATTCGTGTTGCCATATTCTAATTTATATTCGCATAATAATTTATAAGCGAATCCCCATTTGTCATCGCCAATATCACATATTGGACAATGAGGGTTTTGAAGTAAATATTTTGGAGTACGTTTAAACATACTCCCACATTTTTTATGTTTAAAAGTCATTTGGTGAATTTTATCAACAAACTCGCCTACAGCTTCATATTCATTATTTGTTAATTCTTTTATTCTATGTCGGAAAAGTTCTGTTGTCATATTTTTAGGTCTGCATGTTCTGCAATATGGCGTTTTAACAAATCTTCTATATTTAGATTTAAAAACATGACCGCATTCTAACGACTGAATAATTACTGGTTCTTCGGATTTTGTATATTGAAGCAACTTATATTTTCCGCTTTCTTCAATAGTTTCTTTTACATCTTTATATGGAATGATTCGTTTGCATTTACATCGTGTTCCTTCATTAATAAACTCTCTTGGAAGAACTGAATAAATCTCTCCACAATTCTTATGTTTGATTTTTATTGGATGACGCATTGACTCAAACTGAGATAACACTTTGTATTCGCCGTTTCCTAATTCATCTATCATCATTTCTATTCTTTTTTGGTAAGGAATTAAGTCGATACAATAAGGACATTTCCAACCTGATTTAAAACCATGCTCAGTAGTACAAAAGATATTTCCACATTTGTTATGTTTAAACGTTTTTAATATGTTATTATCTCCTGAAATAAATTCATATTCTTTTTTACTAAAAGTATTATATTTGTCGTTCAAATTAATTAGCCCTTTTAATGTATCGATATTTCCCCTTGATATTACATACAAGTCTCTAATAATATCTGTAGTGTTTAATGAATATTTATTATTTAAATCTGTTTTACTTACAAATAGGTTTTTTTGAGATTTGAAACACTTTCTAATCTCTTTAATATTTGTATGAATATTTGTATTTAACAATTTATATGCAAAATTTATCTCCTCTGCTGTTAAATTAGCATCATTATCATCAACTTCTTCATAATTATCTATTATAAATTCTTTGGCATAGCCAGGCTTACCAATATATTTTAAAAGTTTTGTTCCATGCTTATGACATGTGCATATCCCTCTTAATTGATGTGCTCGATGAAAATAAGGATTGCCAAATAGTTTTGTGTCTTCTTTAACACACTCCAAACATATATTTATCTTTGTAAAGCGATAATTCATAGATGTATTAATAGCATCACTTTTATAAAATGCATTAGTAATATACTTTGTTTGTAATTCTTTCGACATTACGATACTTTCATAAGGAAATGTTGTTGTCTTCAGAAATAACTCTGACATATCAATATTTAAGTTTAAATTCTTAAAAAATGCATTGAACCCTTGTCTTAAATCATATGGGACATCTGCATCTGACTTAAAGTTTCCATTCATATATGCTCGTGTAAAACTATACAATGATAAACAATTTACTTTTGCTAATCGGCACACCCATGAGTATAACAATTCATCGGGATATAATTGTACAACGTTTGGTATTATTCCCATATATTTATTCCTCTTTATTATCAATTCCAAGGAAATCTCGCATCTGTGACACGTTCATTGTTCTTTCCTTTTTGTTTGTTCTAACTTTAGGGATACCTTTTTGCAATTGTTCTAAAGTTAATCGGCTTATTTCTCTTTCGTTTTTTCCTTCATTTACTTTTTTACTTATAACTTTATTAAATGCAGTTTCGATTTGAGAATCAGTAAAGTCGTATATCATTTGTATATTAGCAACAATATTTGATAATTGTATAATAATTTTTGTTTCTGAATCACTACTTTGTAAGATTTCCTTTTCTCTTTGTTCTTGTTTTTCTTTATCAAGGATATCTGCAATTTTTAATTCTGCATTTTGTTTCATATTAAGATATTCTTCATTTATTTCATCATCTTCCAAATTGTTTAAGACATATTGCATATTTGGATAATATTTTTTTGCTACTTTTTTTATGAACTGTGGTGTGACTTTTTCCTTACCTTTTCTTCTGAAATATTCAAAATGGACGCATGTATATATTCCTATTAATTGGTCTATTATTCCTTTTGATAAGTCATAAAAAATATCAATCAATTCACTAGAAATTTGTAAAGGTTCGGAAAACCATTGATATCTCAATAAGTTTTTGAGTAAAAACGCGAAGTATTTTTTACTTTCGCAGTACGTATGACCTTTTATCATCATTCCTACTCGTCTTGATGTTCTTAATTCTTTAAACATCTTGTTTCTAGCATCTTCCGTACCAACTACTGCAATTGCAACTTTTGTTCTGTTAGCTAAGGTCATTAAACTATCAAATGAATTTTCTCTAGTATGTTTAAAATCAATCAATTGAATTTCATCAAAAATTATTATACCAATTGCAAATTTTTCTATGTATTCTTTGATTTTTTCAGCTTTCCTTCCAAGATTATTTATTTTGGAAACCTCTTTTGCATAAACAGGCGCTATATTTCCTAACGCTTTATCAATTGCATCTCCAATACCTTCATAAAGTGCTGAAAAATTACTATTTGCAATACAATTGACAACAAGATAGACAATTTGTGGAAACCTTGAGGCTGTATTATCGCCATGAATAATAACCTGTGGATAGTGCGATACAAGTGTTTGAATTGATGAAGACTTTCCACAGCCAGAATAACCAATTAATGAGAATCCTGCGTTTGTTGCCGCAGCAGAATCACCTGCTAAGATACTATGTATTTCTTTCGGCTTATTATCGGAAATATATTCTAATTTAGTATCTATCGATTCAATTCTTTTTCTTGCTCTATATGAAGTTACAAGAGCATTGTAAAAATTAAATTCTAATTCACTGTGAAACGGTAAAGGAAAACGCAATTCTCTTAGCGTTCCAACAGCCAGCATTTTTTTAAGTGTACTCATGTTCTTAACATCATCATAACGATAGCTAGGTAAACTTCTGGTATATACTCTCGAAATGTATTTCTCATCTCTAGGGAAAGGTAAGGCTTCAATATAAGGATTGCCTTTATCTTCATCAACCAACGCATGAATATATCTTGCATTTATAATTTTATTATTTTCTAAGTCAAAATCATCATACTGAGAAATCCCATCTAAATCATTTATATATTCATAATTCATAAAACCTCCTCCTAGAATTCATCATTAAAAGCTTCTATTGCATCTTGAAAACTATCATAATCTCCATAATCTTCTTTATTATTTGTTAAAACATTTTCATCATTTGTAATATTTTTACTTTTATCTTCTTGAAAAATAGTATTATCATTTATAGAAACAAATCTTTGTTTGATGTTGTTTTCTTTAGATGTAAGTTGTTTTTGCTCCTCTCTATTTTCTCTTATCTTTGTTTTATCTGAATAGTTTTCTTTTTTTGAAGAAGAAACAATACTTTCATTAATAGCATATAAATTAGCACTTAATTGTTCATTATATACCCTTCCATGTGCATCCATTGAACTCTTTGCTTTTCTAAAATCTTCATACTCTTTATATGTCATACCAGCATAGTCTGCATTTCCTGTAATTTGTTGATTTAAAGGGGCATAAATCAATCTATTGCCTCTCTTATAATAAACAGCACCAACATCTCGTTTATCTATTCTTACTTCAAATGGTATTTTCTTTGTTCCAGCTGAAAACATTTCTCTTGCTAACTCTGAATCATTAAATGGCAAGTACCATAAGTTTTTATAACTTATGCCTCTACGAGAAATTTTTGCTTTTACAGGTGTCATTAAGTCATATAAATATTGTTCTAAAACCGGAATTGGTCTAGGATACCCGTATTTATTCACTCCATATTGCCATAATTTTGCAGGAATTGGCTCTATTCCATTTTGAATCATTTCTTTTGTTAAGTGATAGTACTTATCATATTGTTGATTATGAAATAAAACAAAATTAATAATCATTTGTGTGTATTCGTAAATTGTTAATGTTGCTTCTTTATGGTGATTAGAGTCATGACGTTTTTCAATCAATCCATAGTTTTCCAAATGAACATTTTGTTGCGAATGCATTTGATGAAATGATTGTTCAACAACACCTTTCAACGAACCACTTCCACCAGGAACAATATGTTTTTCTATTCCTAAAGTCACACATATTCTATTAAATTCCTTACTTTTAAAATCACTTCCTCTATCTACCCTTAATCTTCTTGGAATAAAACTAGAAGGCCAAACATCTGTATTTTCAAATGAAATACCAAATCTTTCTGCGTATTGTTTTTTATCGTCTGCTAGATTTAAAAATAAATTTGTTAAACCTAGCATTGAGTTATTATCAAGAGCTACAGATACAGCTACAATACATCTTGTGAAAACATCGACCATAAAATAGTTAATAGGACGCCCTATTGTTTTATTATGGTCTAATTCAGAAACTAATGAAACATCCGCTTCTACTGCATCAATTTCTACCATATCACCCGGACCATAAACATCTTTTAAAACGTCACTTACTATTAATCTTTTGTTATTTCTTTGTTCTTGTGCACTTGTTTTAATTCTATCGATTTCTTCTTTTGACATATGGGTATTTACATAGTATCTAAATTGGCGTATGGTTGGTCTTTTGGATTCCGGCAGCAAAACTAATGTTTCTATGCCATTAATAATTTCAACTTTTGAAAAATGTTTTAAATTCATCTTATCATATGCACTTCTTATTGTTTTTTGGCGACCGGATTTGTAGTCTTTTAAAGCTTCTTCATAATACGATTCTATCTCATCATTTTTTATTACACCTGTAGATTCAAAATATTCTGATTTAGCACCCGGCTTTGCTGATAAGTTATAGCTTTTTCCTTTATTACTTCCTAAATATCTTTTATCTACTAGGGAAATATCCTTAAATCCGCTTTGAAAATATTTAATGCAAATTTTCCAAAAATTTGCTTTCTTTACATGATGTTTTTCCATAATTTCTTTTAATTCTGGTCTTGAAGTTTTTCCCATCAAACCAATATAAGATGGTCTATATAATTGTAGTATCTCATTCATCATTTGCTTTTTTAGAATTAATTTTTGTTTTGCGCTTTCTGGTAGCATATTAATATCAAAAATTTCTTTTTCATTCGGTTTTATAATCAACAAATTTTCACTTATTAAATCGCATATATCTGCTACACTATAAAGAATTAATTCAAATTTTGTAGTATTCATGTTGCACAAAGTACATGTCTCATTGGTTAATGAAACAATTCTATACTTTCTTTTGGAATTAACATCTTCAATTATTACACCAATAGATAAATTAACGTCCATTTGCATTTACCTCCAAAAGTTTTTCTAGAAAATCATTTGTTACTTGTACAGAACTTAAATCAATATTTATTTTTTTAATTGCTATATCATGTTTAATACGAGAAATGTTATCAAATACTGAGTTATTATCATAAAACTCAATTATTCTACGTATATTATGAACCATTATGATATTGGCATCGGTTTTAAAAAGGAGAGAATACTTTATATTTTTTGATTTCCAATACATTTTTTCAATGCACAAAATTTCCAAGTCCCTATCACTCAAAGAGTCTTTTGCTGTTTTTATTGAATAAGCGTGAAAAGTATTATCCGATTTTGTAACCAAAAAATCTGTTGTCATTATATAATCATTATTTCCAGGATGTTTAACACCTAATTTATCAGCTATTGCAAGGGTTTCCTCACGATTTAACGGATATTGTTCCCTAATATCAATATTATTATCATCCCATCTAAGAAGGTAATATCAGTACATTTCACCTTGGGAAAGACAATGAACTCCTCTACCGGTTTTCCAGTCCCTTATTACTGTTGTGGTTCCAATACTATTAAACTCACTTGTTGTAATAAAAGGCTTGTAGTTTGCTCCTTCACCTGTTCCCATTTTTCTTTTAAACTTATTTTTATTTGATATTTTTTTTGCCATAAAATTTCTCCTAAAAAAATAAAAAAAATAGAGATAGCTTTTCCTATCTCTATTTTAACATGTCTCCAATTAAAATGTAACTTGCACATATTTGCAATTACAAATGTCTCTAATTAAAATGTAATGTCTCCAACCAAAATGTAAGTTTACA
>NZ_JAJDKA010000089.1:0-6603 GCF_020589945.1 Faecalibacillus sp. MSK20_93
CTGTGTAAGACCTATAATGTATTGTCATTAGAGGCTGTAGTGGTTGAAGCAAGAATCTCCGACTTCTAAACGAAGTGTAAGTCGGAGTAGTTCACGTGTTCACATGTTTATATTTGTGATGAAGATCGTTATGCGATGCAATATTTATCTTATGTTATTAAAAAAGCAGTTGATAGAGTTGTAGTTAAAGAAGATGATTTTTATCTTCAAGAAAAGAGTTTTATTGATTTATTAATAAAAGATAAAGAAATTAAACAGTTATGGGATGATTTTCGACAATTAAATTGTGTTTATAAAGGAAAAAATAAAGAGTTTTTTTGTAAACAAATACCGGCTAAAAAAAGATATATCGATGTTTATGTAGAAAATAAAGGGAGAATTTCTAAGATAAATAAGGAAATGGCTCAAGAAATACAAATGTTTTTAGTAACAGATTTAAGTGAATATTTGTGGGGAAAGTGTGAATAAGTGCATAAAAGGTGAATAACTTGAGTTATTCACCTTATTCACATGTTTGTTCACGTTTTGATGAAGTAAATGAGGGATTATAAGCGTAGTAGTTCTTCTTGTTTAATTGACTCTTGACATATTCAAGTCCTTCAGCAAAACGTTGATAATGCACGATTTCTCTTTCTCTTAAAAAACGAATGACTTTATTGACGTCTTCATTTTTACTTAAAGCAAGAATGTTATCATAAGTGGTTCTAGCTTTTTGTTCTGGTGCAACTTTGTAAGAACAACAATAAGAATAAAAATTAGAAGTTCCAATGAATTTCGATAGGTACTTCCTTAGTTACAGGGTCTTTTTTGCCAACAAGAATATAGTCAATCAGTTTTTCTACAATTTCCCTGTCTAAGTGTTCAAGATTTGTATATTGCTCAATTAACTGGCGACGATTATCGCCGTTTTCCATTTTTCTTTCAAGCGTATCAAGCTGTTTTTGCGTATCAGCCACCAGTTTTTCAAGCCTTTCTTTTTGAGTAACGAAGTCCTTTGATAAATCTAAATAATCTTGTTCTGAAAGAATACCTTTTACCTTATCTAAATATAGTTCACGAATACCTTTTGTATATTCGGCAATTTTCTTTTCATAAGTAGAAATAGTAGATTTTAGGGCTTCTTGCTTTTCTTTTAAATTATTATTAAAAGTGACATTTTGTTCCAGTTCATCCTTATCAAGATATGCCATTGACATACGGTTCAATTCTGTAATTACAGCCTGTTCCAGTTTGGGAACAGATATAAAAGAACCGATACAAGCGTCTTTTGATACGTGGCGATTAGAACATTGCAGATACCGTCTGCCATCTGTCTGCTTATTAGAACGCATTGTATAACCACAATACATACAACGAGTTTTTTTAGCAAATAACCCGATAGTACCGACGGAAAAAGGTTTTGCCTTTTGCTCAATCAGCGATTGTACTTTATCCCAAAGTTCTCGGTCAATGATAGCTTCATGTGTCCCCTCAACCCTATACCACTCATCTTTTGGTCTGGGTTTGTTCTGTTTGGTTTTGTAAGAAACACTACCGTATTTTCCTTGTACCATATTTCCGATATACATTTCGTTGCACAACATATCAGAAATAGCAAAATATTTCCAAAGTGTGCTGTTTTTTCTTGTGGGTTGCTTATAACGTAACCCATGAAGTCGTTTGTATTCTGTCGGGTTCGGTACACCACGGTCATTCAGCATACGAGCAATAGCTGTTTTACCATATCCCTGTGAAAAGAGGGTAAAAACTTCTCTAACGATTTGTGCCGCTTCTTCATCAATAATCAGATGTCCCTTTATGTCAGGGTCTTTTTTGTAACCATATAAGGCAAATGCACCAATATGGAAACCATTTTTTCTTCTGTCCGTAAGCACGCTTTTGATATTATCAGACATATCTTCCAAATACCATTCATTTACCAAACCGTTAATCTGGCGTGATTTTTTGTTTCCCTTATTCGCAGTATCAGCATTATCAACAATACTAACAAAACGAATACCCCAAACTGGAAAAAGTCCATGTATATACCTTTCTACTAATTCCAGTTCTCTAGTAAATCGGGATTGTGTTTTACAAAGAATAATATTGAATTTTCGTTTTTCAGCGTCTTCTAACAACTGATTAAAAGCTGGTCTGCGTCTGTCTGCACCTGTATAATCGTCATCACTATAAATATTGTAAACTTCCCACCCTTGCTCTAATGCATATTGAAGCAACATAGATTTTTGATTTTGAATACTGTTACTATCGTCACTTTCTGATTGTTTGTTTCTGTCTTCCTCTGATAAACGGCAATATAAAGCAACTTTTATTTGATTTGTCATAATTTGTTTTCCCCTTTTAAGAGAAGACAAAACAAACTATCTCTGCAATATTATTATAACATTTAGCAGGATAATTTGTCTATCATCTAGCAGGAGTAACCTGCCCCTTATTTTTTTCAAGTTCACTTATCAATTCTATCCATATAGAAGTGTATGCTTTCTTAAACATCCGTTTATCATTGTTTTTAAAAACATTTTTACAGATTATCTTCACATCATTTTTCATTCGACCACCTCACAACAATATATTAAGAAGATATGCAAAAATGCTTGTACTTTATGAAAGATTTTGTCAATTTCAGAAGCAGGCAGACGGCTTTGGAAAGCTCCGTTAGTATCTCAACTATTCCCATTCCTGTGGGCAGAACCGCACCATGCGGACGTATCATTATTCTGTGAGGATAGGTCGTGGCAAAACGACTTTTCCAACAGTCGCTCTCGGATCACTGCGTGGGTCGCTCGCTTTCTTTTGAAAAGGTCGTGGCGTACAGTCCCCGTGGCTCGCTATCTCACAAACGTATCTGTCTGCTTTATTCAGTTGTCAAAGAGCTGTGGCGAAAGCGTGTTGCTTTCATGTAAAAGCAGGGGCAGAGCAGGAAAGAGGGGATTGAACAAATCATGCTCTGCGGTTACTGCGTGTTATTCTTCGGTTTCTAAAGGAATATCAAAGTCCAAAATCATTTTGATAAGTGCTTCTCTGATACGTCCCTTTAATTCCATGTCTACGACTATGCAGACATTACCATATCTGTCATAGAATGGACGTAAACAACATTTTGATATGTACGGGTCATAAAATGCCAGTATCTTTTCAATCGAATTTACGTTCCCGTCCACAGCCGACGAGATAAGGTAAAATGACGGGCGTGTGTTATTCATCATTCATGGTCTCCTTTAACTTTTTCTTGATTTCTTCAAGTGAGTTCTTCCTACTGCGAAACGACGTTGAACGGTTAATCTTTAATCTGTCGCCGATTTCTGTATCGCTCATGCCTAAGAAGAAGTACATCAACAAGATTTCCCTGTCCTTTTCAGACAGATACTTAATCGCTTCTGCTAAATCATCATCAAGAACACGAACCTCAATACCGCATACATCAAAGGCGGTATAATCGCTTTCGTATTCGTCCCAGACAGCCAGCTTTTCCACGACGATTTCTGGAAGTTCACAATAGGAAATTTCCTTATTTCTTCGTCGCTTTAATTCTTTGCGGTAATTACGGACAATGCCTTTTACTACACGTTTGAGCTTGCAGTCGAATTGACATTGTATCGTTCTTTGGAAGTCCGACGGTTTCATATCATCACACCCCCTTTCCGTTATGACGTGAAAAGTGTTTATCCCTCTTTCCGCACCATATCTGTACGGCAAGGTGTGATTTGTTGCAGGAATTTGAAAAAAATTGAAAAATTTTTTCGAGTACAAAAAAAGCCCGCACAAAACATATAGTCTGTACGAGCTATTAAAGCTGTGAGATATTCAGTTGTCGATAAAATGCTGTTAGGTAGTGTATGAGTGTATAAACTTATGCTTAAAACTTTCCATAATACAAGCCCCCTTACAGCACTTGATTTGTATTAAACTTTTATTTTCTTTCTTCAATTATGTGAAAGGGCGTTAGCACTTTTGGCTGTCGTTCCTTGATTACCTATCGCAAAGACATTCGAGTCTGTCACAATAGACAAATTCCATTTACTTGCCGTTAACTGACTCATTTGTCTTTGTTACTTTTTCGATTTAATTTCAAAACTTCCCGTATGATTATTAGCTTGTATAGTTACTGTATAAGTCCCAACTTCTTCAATATTAACCTCAAATGTTCCTGTTTCTATATTTGTTTCATCAAAAAGTTTATTTCCTCGTTCATCTGTAATTTCCATGCTTATTTTTCCCTCTTCGGTAACAAAGGATAGTATAATGGTCATAGGATTATCAATCTGAATATTGAATGATAAATTTTTTGCTGTGGTTTCACTCGTTACTCGACTAATACTTGTAGGCCAATTATCTTCAACTACTAGTTCTATTTCTTCTAAATCGGAAAAGCCATTTTTTATGCTATCTCTTGAAGTATTAGAGCTTTCATAATTACTTTGTTTTTCAGACACGTTTTCTATGTTTTCAACTACATTATCAGGGGAATTAGTTAAAAAACATACGGCAACTATTATACAAATAATGACAGCAACAATGCCAATCCAGAAAGCAGGCTTTTTATAATTTAACACGTTGCGTATCCTCCCTTTTACTCCGATTTCACCAAATCCTAAAGGATAGGCTATTATATTTGTTTTTTGCAGGCTACAAAAAAGAAGTGCCTCTGAATAGTTTTTTCGCTCTGAAAAATTTAGTGCTTTAATAACTTTTTCATCACAAGCCAATTCAATATCTTTGCAAAACAAACTATATGCTATCCAAATAAGAGGATTAAGCCAATAGACAGATAATAATAAAAAACCAAACGGCTTCCATAAATGGTCTTTTCTCCTCAAATGTGCCTTTTCGTGTGCTATAACATACGCCATTTCTTTTTCTCCTAAACTGGAAGAAAGATAAATCTTAGGTTTTACAATGCCTAATATAAACGGAGATTTTACACTATCACAAATAAAGATATTTTCTTTTAGAAGAACCGCTTCGTGCATACGCTTCTTGATACGCCAATAACTAATAATTGCGTAGCACAATATTGCAATAACACCAATTAGCCAAATAACACTTACTAAAGTTACAAGTATAAAAATAGGAAATTCTTGGTTGGTTGTTAAATCACTACTGTGTGCTATCGTCCCTTGCGATAGCTGAAATGTAGCAGGATTAATTGGCTCTGGATTTGATACAACACTTAATGTACTTTGGAAAGATATAGGGAAAACAAGGCGGATTGCAACTATTCCCCATAACAAACAAAATATCCACTTAGGAGCTTTCTGCAAAACTATACGTAACATAATTATTATAATAATAAGCCAACTTGCTATGATACTCATATTAGTAATTTTCAAGAAAAGTGTTGTCATGACTTAACCTCCTCGGCGTTGTCAATCATTCTTCGGATTTCCGCTACTTCTTCGCTTGTTAAAGTCTTATTTTGTGTAAAAGCAGCTATAAAAGCAGGCAAAGAACCATTAAATGTATCGTCAACATATTTTTTGCTTTGCATACCATAAAAATCTTGTTTTGTAATTAAAGATGTTACATTTCCTTTAATGTTTTGAAAAAGACCCTTATCACAAAGTCTTCTTAAAACTGTGTGGGTAGTAGTACGCTTCCAGTTAAACTCTTGCTGACAAAGTTTTACTAACTCGGTAGAAGTCGTTGGTTCATTAGCCCAAATCATATCAGCGAAACGAGCTTCAATAACACCTAATTGAATTTCAACCATGTAATGTCCTCCTTTCGAGACTACAAATAGTAGTCTTATGTATAACAGTCTACTCTTTGTAGTCTTATATGTCAAGAGTTTTCCATAATTCTTTAAGATACAAGATAATAATTTTTATATCATTTATCCTACAATCTTCCAGTTGCTATCCTTATGTAGTACAAGCTCATACTGCGATACCTGCGTCGCTTTTGTCTGATTATCAATGAATTTTACCGCTACCTTGACTTTCACATTGTCCCCGTCCTTTGTAAAGATAGGGTTTACCAGTTCAGAATAAAGGTAGTCCCCGCCAATAGGTTCAAGCACATTCCCAGATACATAATAAGCCAGCTCTTTTTCTGTGGCTGTCGGGTACAGCTTAAAGAATGTTTCCAGAAATGCGGTAGCGTCGTTTACGGTATCAGCGTCCACGCTTGCGTCTGTTTCTGGTGTCTTAGGCTCATAGTCTGATTTTTCGATTGCTGGTGCAAGAGTAGGGTTCTGAATGATTACCATATCCCCGTCAGCGTCTACATGGACTTTTACAGTATAAGTCGCTTTCGCATTGCTTGTCTGTTCTCCCTCTTTTATCTGCTGATCTACTTCGTAGGTAGCAGAAAAAGTGTCCGTTCCCGACTGTTCAATACTCCATACAATCACATCTGTAACTGTGGAGCTGGTCGGTATATCCGTTCTGATTGTATCTATATTCAAGTCCTGCAATTCCTTTGTCAGATAACCGTTGATTGTCTGCGTCCTTGCTTCAATCGCTTCTTTGCTGTTATTCCATGTGTAGTAGGACTTCGCAAAGTTCTTCACGAAATTTTCTATCCCGTTGGTGTCCTGCAAGCGAAGCTCAATGATTTCTTTTTCATGGGTCGTGTGCTGGTCGATAGCCGTAAAATTCTTAT
>NZ_JAJDKA010000009.1:0-70411 GCF_020589945.1 Faecalibacillus sp. MSK20_93
ATTGAATAGTAAAGATTATGATTCATATTATGTTTATTTCTATGAAACAGGAAATAAACAATGTGAAGAAGTAAATGATGATGTCAAAAAAACTTTAAGTGGGTATTCAAATCTTTATTTTTTCAATATTGAAGATACTACATTAAAAACAGGAAAAGATTTTGATTATAAAAATGTGACAGATTATAAAGATATTACAATAAAACAAGTACCAATGCTTATTCATGTAGAAAACAAAAAAATTGATCATGTTTATTACAAAGCAAGTGATATTAAAAAAGCATTAGAATAGTAGGTGAAAGTTATGTTGAAGTTTGCATTAGAAATGTTGTGGACAGAAAGAAAAAAAGCGTATGGCTTAGTTATTTCTATTGTTACAACACTTAGTATTTGTTTATTGTTTTTACATTTTATTATTAATCCATATCTCGCTAAAAAGGTGACATATGATGATATTCTTGATTTTAGTGAACCTTATTGCATTATGTTGATGGGATTGTTTATTTTAATGGTTTGTGTTTCATTGATTTGTTATTCATGTAACTATTATATGAAACTTCATGCCAGAGAAATAGGAATGCTTAAAATGGCAGGATTTAATCAAGGAAAAGTTATTCTTTATCAATTAGTTCAAATGATTATGCTCATGGTTGTTTCAGTAATAATCACTTGTTGCTTATCATTAGTGACAACACCGATTTTTTTAACAGTTGTCTATCGTTATTGTCATATTCATCAAAGTGTTTTCTATTTTAGTACAAGATTATTTTCAATGATAGGGATTTTAGTTATTTGTATTTTAGTTGTTTTAATTGCTATGCAAATCAACTATATCAACAATAATTCTTTATCATCACTTATTAAAGATAAATACATTACGACACAAAAAGAAGATCATCGTGTATTTGTCATACCTGATTATATCTATATTTTAGGTTATTTCTTAGGACTTTATGCGATGTATGTAGGAGAAGAATTAGATGCAGGATTTGCGATTGCTTCTTGTATTGGAGCTATCAGTGCTTATGGTTTATTTTATTATTTCATTCCTCATACTTTAAATGAAATGGTTGATTCGTTGAATCTAAAAGGAGAAGATACGATTGTTTTAGGTGATTTAGCTTTATTTATGCAACAAAGTAAATTACTCATTGTCTTTATTATGTTAGCCGTCATTTTAATACCAACATTTATTTTCTCATCGCTTCATATGAAGATGTTGCATATTGCTTTACACATTGGCGCTGTCTTAATTAATTTTGTTTTATGTTTAAGTGTTGTCAGTCGTTTTGATATCGATGCTTTAGAAAAGAAAGAACATTTTAAAAACTTATGTAAGATGGGACTTACAAATCAAGATGTTAAGAAAATATCTTATAAAGAAGGAAATGGATTTTATGTTGTTTTATGGATCTTTGCAGGTATTTATATTTTAAGTATTGCTTGTACTTTTTTAATTCGTGCATCGATTGATTTAGGACTTGTTGGTATTGTTTTACTTGAGTTTGTTGTTCCTTATGGAATGGCTGAATTGATTGTTTATTTAAAGAAAAGAGGTCAAAATTATGAGTTACATGGAAATTAGAAATTTAAAGAAAGTTTATAATCCTTATGGCATTCATCCTAAGGTGGCTTTAAATGGATTAGATTTTGAAGTAGAAAAAGGTGATTTTATTTGTATTATGGGTGCCTCTGGTTCAGGGAAGACGACACTTGTTAATATCTTGTCAACGATAGATGAAGCCACTCATGGACAAATTTTTCTTAATCAAAAAGATTTACTTCTTTTATCAGAAAAAGAAAAAGCAAATTTAAGGAAAGAAGAAATTGGTTTTATTTTTCAAAATTATAATCTTATTGAATCATTAACAATCAAAAATAATATTTTATTTTCATTAAGACTAAATAAAGTGGATCAAAAAACACAACTAGAAAAATTAAATGAACTTACAAAAATGTTAAACATTGAAGAAATCATTGATAAATATCCATCCCAATGTTCAGGTGGACAACAACAAAGAGCTGCGATTGCTAGAGCGTTGATCAACGAGCCAAAGATTATCTTCGCTGATGAACCTACAGGAAATCTAGATAGTTTAAATGCCAGAGAACTGATGGAATATCTTGTTAAAATCAATGAAGAAAAACATACAACGATTATTATGGTGACGCATGATAGCTTTGTTGCTTCTTATTCAAAGAAAGTTTATTACATGAAAGATGGACATTTAGATTTATCGATAGATCGTCTTACAAAATCACAAGATGATTATTATAAAGAAATTGTTAAAGTTACAACACAAATGCATTTATAAAACAGGAGTTTTTCCTGTTTTTTATATAGAATTATTTTTTCTAATTTTGTAAGAGCTTTCATTGATGTGCGATAGTGTGTTAAAATAGCAATAAAGGTGGGATTGAAATGGATGATTTTTTAAGAGAAATACAAACATCTGTATTTAGAGAATGGATCAATAATCAAAAAAGGGATTATTATCATCTTCATCAAAGTGAAACTGATCCAGATGCAATTATTATAGAAAATGAATATTGTTATAGCTATGTAACCTTTAATCCACAATGTATCATTGAATTATGTGTAATGAATAAAAGAACAGATGAAATGGCTTTTTATCTCCATTTTCAATTCAAGACACTTAAACATGCCATTTCTTTATTTGAAGAAATGGCTCAATGTATTAAAAAAATGATAGATCAACCGATCTGTCGACTTTTACTATGTTGTAGTGGTGGAATGACAACAGCCTTTTTTGCAGATAAAATAAAAAATGGTATTAAAGTATTAAATTTAAATATGGAAGTAGCCGCTACTTCTTATCAAAAAATATATAATGTTGCTCAAAACTATGATGTTATTTTATTAGCACCACAAGTATCTTATGTTAAATTACAAGTTGAAAAAGTATTTAAAAACAAACTTGTTTTAAAGATACCAACACAAATTTTTGCTTCTTATAATGTGGGTGCATTGATTACTTTTGTAGAAGAATCTTTAAAACATAAAGAAAATAAATATAATGGTTATGTTGAACCATTAGCTTCAATGATGGAAATAAAGACAAATAAACATGTTTTAGCGGTATCTATTAATGCTAATGGTGAAAATAGTCATATTTCTTATCGTTTATATAATTCGCATCAAGATATTGTCTTAGATAGTAATATTATTAAAAGTAATATTAAACTTCAAGATGTATTGGATGCTTTGGATACAGTTGTTTTACAAAATGAAATGATTGATGTGATTTCTATTGCTTTACCGGGTATTATGGTTGAAGGAAATGTTTATTCAGGGATTATAGAAGGTGGTAATCATCAATTAAAAGAACGCTTAGAAAAAAGATATGAAAAAGAAATTTATTTAATTAATGATGTTAATGCAGCGGTTGTTGGTTATTATGCTTCACAAAATGAATATAAATCACTTGCTTTTTTATTCCAACCAATTGGTCGTATGGCAGGAAGTGGGATTATTGTAAGTGGACAACTGGTAAGAGGAATGGATCATTTAGCAGGTGAAGTAGCATTATTACCTTTAAATCTTTCGGATGCTTATTTAACGCTAGCTAATACTCCAGAAGGTACTTTGGAGTTGGTGACTAAAAATATCATGAGTATTATTGCGATTGTGGCACCTGAAGCGATTGTTGTTTATAGTGATTTGATATTAGATAGTCAAGATGTTAGTGATGAAATAAAAAAATCATTGAGTCAATATTCTTTAAAAGTGTATCCAAAGATTATTAAAGTGGAAAATATTTTAGAATATATATTATTAGGAGCTATGATTTTAAGTGCAAAGGAGTAAGAAAATGAATATTATTTGGCATGGACATTCATGTTTTGAAATAACAGGAAAAGATGGAACAATTGTTTTTGATCCTTATCAAGCAAATTCAGTTCCAGGATTAAATTCTTTAAAATTGAAGGCAAATCTTGTGTTGTGTTCTCATGAACATGATGATCATAATGCAAGAAATTGTGTAGAAGTAGCACCAAAAGATTTTAAAGTGACATGTATTGAAACCTATCATGACCATCATCAAGGAAGTCATCGAGGTAAAAATACGATTCATATCGTTGATTTTGAAGATCTGAAAGTTGTTCATATGGGAGATATAGGTTGTATGATGGATGATGTTTCAAAACTTAAAAACTGTGATGTCTTGATGATTCCGATCGGTGGCTATTATACAATTGATACCAAAGAAGCTTTAAAATATATTGAACGTATAAAACCACGTATTGTTATACCAATGCATTATCGCAGTCATGAATTTGGTTATGATGTATTATCAACCAATGAAGAATTTATTCAACAATCATCTTCTGTTACTTATGTTGATGATTGTTTGGAAGTTAATAAGGATACTAAAAAACAAACAGTTGTATTTAAAAAAACAAGGAATTAATTTTCCTTGGTTTTTGTTGTAATCATTAATAAGAGGATACTTACAAAAATCATAGCAAGAGCGATGATAAAAGCATAAATATAAGAACCGAAGAAATCATAAATATAACCTACCATCGATAAAGAAATAGCTGCACCAACATTAGAGGCAAAAGAAATCGTTGGAAATGCCTTTGCATAGTTTTCTGTTTTAAAGAAATATTTGGTAAGTAAAGGAACAGCGACAGCTCCTAAAGAATAACATGAACCAAATAAGAAAGCACCAACAATAAGAAGTGTCATAGAACGTCCAATTATTAATAAGACAATTCCTAAAATATTCACTGTAATCATCATTAAGGTTGCTTTCATTTCACCAAAATGATCGCTTAAACTTCCAATAACTAATTTAGAAACAATATTACCCATCATTCCTGAAGATAATAAAATCGCACATGAAGTTAAAGGAAAACCTAATGATTCACCATAACCTGGTAAATGTTGTGTTACACTGGTAATACAGCTAGTCAACATACCAAAAATGAAGAAAGAAATAAAAGAAATTGACATAAAATGGAATGATGATGTTGCTTGATTTTGTGTTGTTTCTTGCTTTTCTTGATAACCATAAGGAAGCAATCCCTCATCTTTAGCATTCATCGAAAATGGATAAAGAACAGCTGGTAAACATAAAAGTAAAAGAATAACCACTTTTAATAGATAGCCCATTTGCCAATTAAAAGAACTGATTACACTTGATAAAACTGGAGAACAAAGCGTTCCACCTAAACCACTAAAACCCAAGGCAATACTTGTCGCAAGACCATGTTTCTTTTCAAACCACCCATTGATAATCATGGTAATGGGTACAATGGAAAAAAGACTTGTTGACATACCACGAATGGCTCCTAAAACATAGAAAGTAATGGCATTTTTTCCAAGTGCCATAGCGGCTGTTGAAACAACGGCAATAATAACACTGAAAGTTAGAATCTTTTTAAAAGAAAATTTTTGATAGATCTTTGGTACAAACAATGACATGATAGCAGTTGCCAGAGAAAAAAGTGTCATATGCATTGAAAATGTACCTCTTAACATATGTAAACTTTTTGAAACAGGTGTATAAAAAACACCTGACGAATTAATTGAAATACCAATCGATGCTGCAGCTAAACCACAGCAACAAATTAAAACGGACCAATGTTTTTTCATAATGTGTCCTCCTTTTCTGATTCTATTTTATAAAGAGTTTTATATAATGTCTAATACTTATAATTTATGTTTTTAATGCTTTTTAGGCATTGAAATAAATATGATTATATTTCTTTAATTTTTTAGATAAACGTATTAAAATAGTTAGCAGTAGGGGGATAAAGAGATGAGATTAGAAAAAGTACTTAAAGAAATGCAAAAAAGACAATTAACGCATTTAATTATTAGTGATCCATCATCAATTGATTATTTAATCAATTATAAAAATAATCCAGGTGAAAGAATGTATTTACTTCTTTTATCAAGTGATGGACATCATAAATTATTTATGAACAATTTATTTTATTTAGATCATGAACTTGATATTGAACAAGTATGGTATAGTGATACAGATAATTATCTTCAATTACTTGCAGATGAATTTGATGGGGCATGTTCTATTGGAATCGATAAAAACTTTCCGGCAAGATTCTTAATTCCTTTAATGAATTTAGTAGATGAATGTCATTTTGAATTAGGATCTGAATGTGTTGATCGTGTGAGAATGATCAAAGATGAAAAAGAACAACAACTCATGATAGAAGCTTCAAAAATCAATGATTTAGTTGTCGATGAAGTCATTAATATTTGTGCTAAAGGTAATTTAACAGAAGAAGAAGTTTCTAAACAACTTGAAGGAATTTATCAAAAACATGGGTGTGTAGGAAATTCTTTTGAACCAATTGTTGCCTATGGTAAAAATGGAGCAGATAATCATCATAGTGGAGATGATAGCCGTTTAAAAGCTGGTGACAGTATTGTTATTGATATTGGTGGTTTATATAAAGGGTATTGTAGTGATATGACAAGAACTGTTTTCTATAAAGAAGTATCACCAAAACAAAAAACAGTTTATGAACTTGTGTTAAAAGCACAAAAAGCAGCAGAAGCAATGATTAAACCAGGTGTTAGACTTTGTGATATTGATAAATGTGCCAGAGATATCATTGCTGAAGGTGGTTATACGGTTGAATTTAACCATCGTTTAGGACATTTCATTGGACGTGATGTCCATGAATGGTGTGATGTTTCACAAAACTTTGATTTAGAAGTTCAAGAAGGCATGACTTTCTCTATTGAACCAGGTGTTTATTTACAAGGTGAATTTGGCGTTCGAATCGAAGATCTTGTACTCGTTACAAAAGATGGATGTAAGGTCTTAAATAGTTATCCAAAAGATTTAAGAGTTATTGGTAATGACTAATTAAAAGCATAGGTTAGAAAATCTAATCTATGCTTTTTAAATACTCTAAAAATAAAGCAAGTGTTTTAGAATGATTTTGATGATACAAAGCACCACTTGCCTCTAAAAGATCAAGATTTAATTTATTAGATCATTTAAAACAACTTCATGTAGAATTTACTTTAGAAAGTAAAGTTATCAAAATTAATCAAGATGCAAGTAAAGTTGTGACGCTAAAAAAGCTATTTTTGAAGCTACTCAACTTGCTTTAAAACTTTAGAAAGGGTAAACCCTTTCTTTTCTTTTTCAAATTATGAAAATAGCATCATCTTTAAAAAATTATGTTAGAATGTATTTTACGATTAGGGAGGAAGAAATATGTCATTAAAAGCAAAATATAACTTTTTACATTTATTTTATTGGTTTACTGGATGTTGTATTAATGGTTTCATTGCCGTTTTCTTACAATCAAAAGGTTTATCAAATACGGAAATTGGAATTGTGACAGGTGGTTCTTGTGTTGCTACAATTTTCCTATCACCATTTATGTCATCTTTAATTTCTAAAATTAAAGGAATGACAATCAAAAAATTAATGACATTTTTAATGTTAACAACAGTTTTGTTATATATTGTGATGGCTTTTTTACCAATACCAGCCTTTTTAGTTATGATTTTCTATGTCATCATGTATGCATTAAATATGTCAACAGTACCTATGCTTACGATGATAGCAATGAATTATATCAATGAAGGAACATATGTTAACTTTGGACTTGCGCGTGGAATTGGTTCAGCTTCGTGGGCGACAAGTGCTTTGGTTTTTGGACAAGTCGTTTCATTTTTAGGAGCTAATATTTTATCAATTGCCTACTGTGTCTTTGCCTTAGTGACATTATTTATTTTATATCATTTACCTGAATCGAAGATTACAAAGACAAAAACAGAAGAAGTTCAAGAAGAAGGCTCTGTTGTTACTGTTATTAAAAAATATAAAATCTTCTTTTTCTTACTTTTAGGTTTTTGCTTTATGTTTTCTGGAGCAACAGCGATCGGTACTTATTTAATTAATATTGTTAAAAGCTTAGGTGGAAATACGTCACTTTATGGGGTAGCTATGTTTGCTATGGCCTTTAGTGAATTACCAGTCATGATGACTGTACCAAAACTTATGAAGAAATTTAATAGTGTGACCCTTATTTTAGTGGCTTCTATTTTCTATATTTGTCGTAACTATACCATTGGTTTAGCACCAAATCTTATCGTTTTAATTATTGGAATGATGTTCCAAGGACTTTCTTATGGATTATTTACAGGGGTTATTACTTACTATGTGACTTATAATCTAGATACCCAAGATCAAATGTCAGGACAAACAATGATTGGTATTATGACATCAGGAATAGGGTCAACTTTAGGAAATGTTTTAGGTGGTATTTTACAAGATACTATAGGTTTAAATGCGTTATTCACTTTTGTTTATTTAATGACAGCTCTTGGGGCCGTTATTATCTTTATTTGTAAATTTGTAAGTGTAAAAGTCAAAAAATAACTTGCTTTTACTTAAAGACTTTGATACTATCAAGATGTTGAATGAGGGAGTAGTACACGTCTTAGGACGCGGTTTGTCAACATCATGGCGTAAGCCTGGCAAATCTTAAAGAACGAGACTCATGCATAAGTTTTTTTATGCATGGGCCTCTTTTATTTTAGGAAGAAAGGAATTTGGTATGAGTTTGTTTATTGAAATCTTTTTGATTGGAGTAGGTCTTTCAATGGATGCTTTTGCAGTATCTATTTGTAAAGGTTTATCAATGAAAAAGATAAAAAAGAAAGATGTTTTTATTATTGCACTATTTTTTGGAGGCTTTCAGGCTTTAATGACTTTTATTGGATGGTTTTTAGGAAAAGGTTTTGAAAGTTATATTACGAGTATTGATCATTGGATTGCTTTTATTTTATTAGGTATTATTGGTGGTAAGATGCTTATTGATGGAATTAAAGCAGAAGATGATGAAGAAACAGGAGAATTTAAATTAGATTTAAAGGAATTATTTTTACTTGCGATTGCAACATCGATTGATGCTTTAGCTGTAGGAATTACGTTTACTTTTTTAAATTATCCAATTGTGGAATGTATGAGTATTATTGGTTGTACAACTTTTATTATTTCTTTTATTGGTGTTTATATTGGTAAGATTTTTGGGTCAAAATATGAACATAAAGCAGAAATTGCTGGTGGGATTATTTTAATTGTAATTGGTTTAAAGATTTTATTAGAACATCTAGGAATATTTTAAAGGAGAGAAAGTTATGACAAATGTATTTGTATCATTATTAGTTCTTATTGTTGGTTTTATTTTATTAATGAAAGGAGCGGATTTCTTTGTAGAAGGAAGTTCTTCTATTGCCACAAGATTTCATATTCCTTCATTAATCATCGGTTTAACAATTGTGGCTATGGGAACAAGTTTACCTGAATGTGCTGTCAGTATTACAGCATCAATGGATGGAAATAATGCTTTAGCGGTGGCAAATGCCGTAGGTTCTAATATTTTTAATTTAATGGTTGTTTGTGGTATATCTGCTTTATTTGTACCGATTGCAGTGCAAGTAAATACGCTTAAAAGAGAATTTCCATTTTCTGTTTTATGTGCTATTTTATTAATGATCTTAGGTTATTTTGGGATGATCTTAGGACATATTGATGGAATTGTTCTTTTGATTTTATTTGTAGGATATATTGTTTACATGATTGTTTCGGCTAAAAAAGCCATGAATACATATCAAGAGGAAGAAGAAATTAAAGTTATTTCAATGGGATTAAGCTTGGTTTATATTGTTGGTGGAGCAATCGCTATTAAATTTGGTGGAGATTTTGTAGTAGATAGTGCTTCCAATATTGCTTTATCTTTAGGAATGTCACAAAACTTAGTCGGTCTTACCATTGTTGCGCTTGGAACTTCTTTACCAGAACTTGTTACTTCAATGGTAGCTGCTAAAAAAGGTGAAGTAGATATGGCTCTTGGAAATGTTATTGGTTCAAATGTTTTTAATATTTTATTTGTTTTAGGTATTGCAGCAACAATTAGTCCAATTACTTTTATCTTTGAAAATATTATTGATATTCTTATTTTAACAATTTTTTCTTTAATAGTTTTATATTTTGGATTTACGAAACATAAAATTGATCGTAAAGAAGGAATTATTATGCTTCTTCTTTATGTCGCTTACTTAGCCTATATCATTATACGTTAGAGAGCATTGCTCTCTTTTTTTTGTTGCTAAAAGAAAGAAAAACAATTAGAATAAAAGCATTGAAAAAGGGGTAGAAGCATGAAAAAAATAGTATTTTTAGATATAGATGGAACATTAGTTACACCAAATTATCCTTTATCAGCTCTTGTAAAAAAAGGAATTAAAAAAGCAAGAGAGAATGGACATTTGATTTTTTTATGTACCGGTAGAAATCGCGTAGGTATAGAAAATATAATGTCTGATGATTTTGATGGTTGTATTTGTTCAGCGGGTGGTTATCTTGAAATTAAAGGGGAAATGATTGAAACAACTTATTTAGATAAAGAAGAAGTTGAACAAGCAAGAAAAGTTTTTGAGCAAAATCATATGCTTTATAATTTAGAATCAACTTATATGACTTTTGCTAGTGATGAATTACGTCATTATTTTGCTCATGCCTTGTTAGGTGATGAGGGTACTAATTCAGAGTTTGAAAGATTAAAAGAACAACAAAGGAAAGAATATCATATGATTGATATAAGCAAATATCAAGATCAAGGAATTCATAAACTTTGTTTCATTGCTTTTAATAGAGAAGATATTGAAAAAACAAAAATACTCTTACCAAATTACCATTTTATTGTTCATGAAATGTTTAGCCAACATTCTATCAATGGTGAAATCATCAAAAAAGGAATGGATAAGGGGCTTGCCATTAAAAAGGTCGTTGAAACACTTCATATGAAAATGGAAGATACGATTGCTTTTGGTGACAGTATGAATGATTATGAAATGTTACAAGTTTGCAATTATGGTGTAGCAATGAAAAATGCATGCCAAGAGTTAAAAGCAAGTGCTGATAACATTTGTGAAAGTGTTGAAAATGATGGTGTGTATTATGAAATGGAAAGGTTAGGATTGTTTGAATGTTTGGATTAGGAACAATTGTTAATACTATAGCTGTTGTTGTAGGTGGTATTATTGGTTTGTTGTTAAAAAATGGTTTAAAAAATAGGTATCAAGAAACGATTATGCAAGGAATTGGTTTAGCAGTTTTGTTTGTCGGTATTTCAGGGGCGATGACAGGGATGTTAAAGATTTCTAAATCAATAATAGAGTCAACGGGTTCTTTAATTCTTGTTTTATCTTTATGTTTTGGAGCTTTAATAGGAGAATTTATTAATATTGAAAAAAGAATTGAACAGTTCGGTTTTTATTTAAAAAGTAAAGTAAAAAGCAATGATTCTAAATTTATTGAAGGTTTCGTTTCAACTTCACTTGTTATATGTGTAGGAGCCATGGCTATTGTTGGTTCTTTTCAAGATGGTTTACTACATGATCCAAGTATCTTGATTTCAAAAGCGGTCATGGACTTTGTTATTGTTATGGTCTTTGCTTCAACATTAGGTGTGGGAACTATTTTTTCCGCAATTCCTATCTTTGTTTATCAAGGATTACTGACAGTTTGTGCTTCTTTTCTAGCACCTTATTTTACGACGACGATGATTTCTAATATTTCTTTTGTGGGTTCGGTTTTAATATTTGCGGTAGGGACAAATTTATGTTTTCATACAAAAATTAAAGTAGGCAATCTTTTACCAGCGGTATTTATGCCCTTGTTATTAGCACTTTTTATGTAAGTGCTTTTTTTGTTTGCTTGTCAATTGTCTAAAAATAATGTACGATAATAACGTTTGAAGAAGGGGGAAATTTATGTTAGACAAGTTTTTTAAGTTAAGTGAAAAAGGCACTACAGTAAAAACTGAAATTTTAGCTGGTGTGACAACATTCTTAGCAATGGCTTATATTTTAGCAGTCAATCCAGCAATGCTTGGTGAAACGGGAATGTCTGTTCAAGGGGTATTCCTTGCAACTGCTATTGCTTCTGCTGTAGCTACCATTATTATGGGACTTGTTGCAAACTATCCAGTGGCTTTATCTGCTGGTATGGGTGTGAATGCTTTATTTACTTATACAATTTGTTTTGGTATGGGCTTATCTTATAAAGGAGCCTTAGCCTGTGTTTTTGTCTCAGGTATTATTTTCTTAGTTATTTCTATTACAGGAATTAGAACAATGATTATTAATGCTATTCCTGCACAGCTTAAATTAGCAATTGGGGCAGGTATTGGTTTCTTTATTGCCTTCATTGGTCTAAAAAATGCAGGTATTATTGTCGCAAATGAATCAACATTTGTCGGTCTTGGTAACTTACAAGAACCAACAGTTATTTTAGCAGTAGTTGGTATTTTAATTACTTTATTACTTTTAACTAAAAATGTTTCTGGAGCTGTTTTCTATGGTTTAGTTGTTACAGCTGTTGTGGGAATTTTTGCTGGAGTTTGTGGTGTTGAAGGAATGCCAGAAATTCCTACTGGAGTTATTTCATTTGACTTTGATTTTTCATTAGTAGGAGCATTTGCTTCAGGACTTGGAGAATTAACTTCACATCCACAATGTTATGTAGCCATCTTTTCATTATTATTTGTTGATTTCTTTGATACTGCAGGGACTTTAGTTGCTGTATGTAACAGAGCAAATTTAGTTGATGAAACTGGAAATCTAGAAAACGTAGATCGTGCTTTATTAGCTGATTCAATCGGTACAGTTATTGGTTCTATTGCTGGAACTTCAACTGTTACATCATTCGTTGAATCAACTTCAGGTGTTGAAGTAGGGGGAAGAACTGGTTTAACTGCGGTTACTACTGGGGTATGCTTCTTATTATCTGTTTTCTTTTCACCATTACTTTCATGTGTTACAAGTGCAGTGACAGCGCCTGCATTAATTATTGTTGGTATTTTAATGGCACAACAATTAAAAGGTATTGAATGGGATAATCTTGTTTATGCAGCAAGTGGATTCATGACAGTTATTTTTATGATCTTGGCTTATTCTATTTCAAATGGTATTGCTATTGGATTTATTACATATACCGTTTCTATGATTGGTGTTGGTAAAATTAAAGAAATTAAGCCAATCGTATGGATCTTAGATATCTGTTTTGTAATCTTCTTAGTGTTCTTACCTAAATAGTGAAGAAATGAGTTTTACGCTTAGGCGTAAGACTCTTTTTTTATTTAAATGAAAAGGATGTTTTGTACATCCTTTTCAATATGATAGGGTTAGAGTGTAAGCTTACATGCCTCCGGGACTGCGGAAAGTCATATGTGCTTGTGCTCTTGAAATTTCATAGTTGTCACTATGAACATCTCTGGATAAATCATGAAGTTCTTTTGTTTTTAAGTAAGTTTCTTTGTTTTCTTTACCTTTATTTTTTCTATCTTGGATGAATAAATAAAGATAAATTCCAATAATGATGATAATAATAAAAACTACTGAATAAATAATCTTCATATAGATCACCTCTTACCTTTATTATATTATAACATTATTATGTGTAAATATTATGTACTTACAATTGAAAACACAAGATTTACACAAGTAAGTATTATAATTTATAAAAAAGGAGGGATTATGTATGTTTGATGTTCATCTTACGACAATTAAAGTGATTGATATTGAAAACAATAAAGTGGTGATTGATAGTACTTTTGGAGAAAAAGAATATGTTTTAGATAAGATTAAAAATGGAGTTAAATTTGAACTTCCTAAATACAAAAGTGCCTTACAATATCAAGAAAAAAACGATATATGTTATGTATTCACAAACAACCAAGGTAAAAAGCTATTTACTGCTTTAGATTCAAAATTAACCCAAGAATTATTAAAAATAATATCGTAATTTTAAGTAATAAAAAAGGAGCCACACTTGGCTCCATTATTATTATGCTTTACATTCAGCGCTTCCTAATTCATTACCTTCATTGAAGTTACGTGCATTTTCCATTGTAACAACAGCGATTGCTTGTAAAGCTTCACGAGTAAAGAATGCTTGGTGACTTGTTAAAACAAGTTGAGGGAACATTTGTAAACGAGCTGTGATATCGTTTGTGATAGCAACATCACTTTTATCTGTATAAACGTTATTATCTTCACCTTCATATACGTCTAAAGCAACAGCATGGAATTTACCTTGTTTTAATGCTCTGATTAATGCTTCAGGATCAATGATAGGTCCTCTACTTGTATTAACTAACATAACTGTATCTTTCATTAAAGCGATTGTTTCATCATTAATTAAATGATAAGTTCCATTATCTCCCATAATTAATGGACAGTGTAAAGAAATTAAATCAGCTCTCTTTAATAATTCTTCTTTACTTACATAAGTTAATAAACCTTCATCAACTAATGCTTGATTAGGATAAGCATCCCATCCTAAAACTGTCATACCATAACCTTTACAAATTCTAGCCATACATTGACCGATTTTACCAGTACCCATGATACCAGCAACTTTATTATGTAGGTCTAAACCTAATAAACCACTTAAAGCAAAGTTGTTATCTTTAACTTTTGTATAAGCTTTGTGTAAACGACGGTTTGCTTCTTGTAGAATTGCCATTGCATGTTCAGCAACTGCATATGGTGAATAAGCAGGAACACGTAAAACTGTAATTCCACATTCTTTTGCAGCTTGTAAATCAACATTGTTGAATCCAGCACAACGTAATAAGATTAATTTAACACCACATTCATGTAATTTTTCAACAACTGGTCTTGAAGCGTTATCGTTAACGAAGATACATACAGCATCATAACCTTGAGCTAAACCAGCAGTTTCAGGTCCTAATTGAGAATCAAAATATTTGATATCTGAATTGTAAGTTCCTTGACCTTTATCTTTTACTAATTCACTAAAGAAAGTTCTATCATAATCTTTAGTTCCAAAGAATGCGATTTTTAAAACATCTACAGGTTTCTTTTCTTCAAAAGCACCATGTAATAATTCTTCAATTGCTTTTGCTGCAACTTCTTCGTCATCACCATCGATATCAAGTCTTAAAGTATCACCTTTTTTAGCACCTAATGCTAAGATTTGAAGAACGTTATCTCCATCAGCAACTTTTTCGTCTAAGTAAATTCTTACTTGGCTTTTGAAATTCACGCAACATTGAGCAAGCAATGCAGCAGGTCTTGCATGAATACCTAATGTGTTATTAACTACATAACTAATTTCTTTCATTTTAAATCTCCTCCATTTTGCAAGACCATTTTAGCACAAAAAATATGAGAATAAAGAAGAAATTGAGAAAAATTACAAAAGTAATGGAAATTTTATAAAATATCACTATAATAAGTTTGTCAAGAGGGGGAAAAATAATGCTAATTATTAATTTTATCTTAGGTTTATTACCTATTATCTGGTTAGTAATCGCTTTATGTGGTTTAAAATGGCCAGGATATAAGGCTGCTTTAGGTGCCTTAATTATTGCTGCTGTTGAAGCATTAACATATTTTGGATTCTCTATGTCAGATACATTAACTTCTATTTTAGAAGGTTTTGCATTTGCAATGTGGCCAATCGTTATTGTAATTATTGCAGCTGTTTTTACGTATAACTTATCTTTACGTACAGGATCAATCGATATGATTAAAAAATTACTTACAAGTGTATCCGCTGATAAACGTGTTTTAGTTTTATTAATTGGATGGTCATTTGGTGGTTTCATGGAAGCGATGGCTGGATTTGGTACAGCTGTTGCAATTCCAGCAAGTATGTTATGGGTTTTAGATTTTAATCCAATTCTAGCATGTCTTGTTTGTTTAGTTGCCAATGCAACACCAACACCATATGGGTCAATTGCTATTCCTACAGTAACACTTGCCACAAACTTAGGTTTAGAAAATAACTTAATCGCTTTTGCAACTTCTTGTGCTTTAAGTGTTTTAATTATTTTAACACCATTTGTAATGGTTTATATTTTAGGAAAAAGTACAAAAGGAAAATCTTCTGCCTTTAAAGGCATTGTACCAGTTGTTTTAGTTTCAGGATTATCTTTCTTAATTCCAGAAATGGTTGTTTCATATTTTGTTGGTGCTGAACTTGCGGGGGTTGCAGCTTCAGTTATCTCATTAGTATGTACAATTTTAGCTAGTATGAAATTTACAAATCCTGATGCTATTCCTGATGAATATCGTTTAGAAGTAAAAAAAGGAAGTCCTTTAAAAGTAGGAAAAACTTTACAAGCATTATCACCGTTTGTTTTAATCTTTGTTGTTTTATTACTTACAAGTAATTTAGTACCACCAATTCATGATGCGTTATCATCATTTGCGACAAGTGTAAAAATTTCTACATACAAAAACGCAAGTATGACAACATTTACATGGATCAATACACCAGGTGTCTTAATTATTTTATGTGCAATTGTTGGTGGATTTATCCAAAAAGCAAAAGTATCAGAAATGGTTGCTGTCTTTATTGCAACATTAAAACAAATGATGTTTACAATTTTAACAATGTTATTTATTTTAGCAACAGCTCGTGTTATGCAATATTCAGGAATGATTGCTGCCGTTGCCGCTTTATTTTCAGTATTTGGACCTGTTTATCCATTCTTTGCCCCAATGTTAGGAGCATTAGGTACATTCGTTACAGGATCAGGTACAAGTTCAAGTGCTTTATTTGGATCAGTTCAAATGTCAACTGCTGCAAGTATTGGTGCTAATAAATATTGGCTTGTTGCCGCAAATAGCTTAGGTGTTGCTACTGGTAAAATGATGGCACCACAAAGTATTGCTATTGGATTAGTCGCTGTTGATGAAGCGGGTAGAGATGGAGAATTACTTAAAAAAGTATTACCATACGCTGCTTTATTCATTATTATTAGTGCACTCGTATGTTTCTTTGGACAATACGTATGGGCAATCTTTGGAATTGCTTAAATTAAAAATAAATGATTTAGGAAGTGTCTGTAAAAAGATACTTCTTTTTCTTTAGGTAGATTTTAAATTATTATATGAAAAGAGAAATCACAGTAAATGATTTCTTTTTTAATTCATTGTAAAAAGTAAATATGTATTAATTTCATAGAAAATTCTCGATAAAAAGGAGATTTTATGAGATAATAGGTGCCAAGAAGGTGGAAAAATATGAAAAAGGGAATTATGAGTAGTTTTATTATTTTAGGGGTTTTATTATCAGGATGTGGGAGTCAAAAAGAAGAACTTTATTCTTCATCAAATCCTGTTGATATTACAGTATGGACCTATTATAACGGAGATCAATTAAGTTCGTTTAATACGTTAGTTAAGAAATTTAATCGTACACAAGGGAAAGAAAATGGGATATATGTTGAAAGTGTTTCTTGTGGAACGGTAAATGATTTGGAAAAAAACCTTAAAGATTCTATTGAAAAGAAAGTAGGAGCAAGTGAGATTCCAGATATGTTTTCAGCCTATAATGACATTGCTTATACAATTGATCAAATGCATGGTATTGTTGATTTAAATAAATATTTTAGTGATGATGAACTTGATGAATATATTGAGGGATATGTTCAAGATGGGGATATTTTAAATAATGGAAAATTGAAAGTTTTTCCTGTTGCAAAATCAACAGAAATTTTAACAATCAATAAGACAGATTTTGATGTTTTTGCGAAAACAACCAATGTAAGTTCTAAAGATTTATCAACAATTGAAGGACTTGTAGAAGTTTCACAAAAATATTATGAATGGACGGATAGTTTAACACCAGAACCAAATGATGGAAAAGCGTTCTTTGGTCGTGATGCGATGGCAAACTATATTTTGGCGGGTTCTATGCAATTAGGACATGAAATCTTTAAAGTTAAAGATGGAAAAATGAAACTTGATTATAATGAAAAAGTGGCACGTAAATTATGGGATAATTATTATATTCCTTATATTAAAGGTTATTTTACTGCTTCTGGTGTCTTTAGAACAGATGACATTAAAACAGGAAATATTATTGGTTATGTTGGATCGAGTTCTTCAGCAACTTATTTTCCTAAAACTGTAACAAATAGTAATGATGAAACATATTCAATTAAAATGGAAACCTTACCATGTCCTCAATTTAAAGATAGTAAAAATTATGCGATTCAACAAGGTGCAGGAATGGCTGTAATGAAAACAACAAAAACAAGACAACAAGCTGCTGTAGAATTTTTAAAATGGTTAACAGATGCTAAACAAAACGTGCAATTTTCTAAAGAAACAGGATATCTTCCTGTTAAAAAAGAAGCCAATAAAGTAGAACCACTTGTTGATAATAATGACAATAAGGATACTCAAAAAGTTGTAGAAGTTTCAATTATCACAGTTAAAGAAAATACAATGTATTCTCCAAAAGCCTTTAAACAAGGAACAAAAGCAAGATCTTACTTACAATCAATGATGTCAGATAAAGCAACTGAAGACCGTCAAGTTGTTGAAACCAATTTAAAAAATGGGCAAGATCTTGATCAAGCAACAGCCTCATTTACTAGTGATGAATACTTTGAACACTGGTATCAAGAAACCAAAACGCAATTACAAACATATGAAGATTAATAGGAGATTATCGTTATGAATAAGATGGGAAATTCTAAAACGGTATATCGGACGATTTTAAGGCCACTTTTAATAGTGCTTCTTGTTGAAATTGTCTTAATGACAGGGAGTTATTGGCTTTTGGGGATTAATGGCCAGCTTAATAAAAATGCTAGAGATATTTTGATACAACAAACAGAAAATAGAAAAAGTTATCTACAAAATGAAATGATTCAAAAGTGGTCTAATTTATCGACGATTTCACAAACAATCAATGAACGTACCCAACAACTTATTGATCAAGATGTCATTTCTTTACAAACATTGGATTCTTCAAGTAAAGCAAGTGCACCGCTTTTAAATGAGATTTCTAAGGAACTGATTTCAACGCTTTATAGTAAAGAAACAACAGGAATTTTTGTTATCTTAAATACACATGATTTGAGAGAAAATAAAGATAATAAACCAGGAATTTATATTCGAAATGATGATCCTAGTACGGTTTCTGTAAAAGAGCATGGAGATTTACTTTTAGAAAAAGCACCTGTGGAAGTTGTTCGTTCTCTTAATATTTCAACGGATACGCATTGGGAATCGACCTTTGATCTTTCAACAGAAGAAAACACTTTACTCTATAAACCTTTTGAAAAAGCATTTCATGATAAAATAAAGATGGAAGCAAAGGAATATGGTTATTGGAATGAAAAAAGCTATCATTTAAAAAATAATGAGAATTCTGCAATCTCTTATTCGATGCCACTTATTTTACCAGATGGAACTGTTTATGGAGTGGTGGGTGTTGAACTTCTTACTTCTTATTTAGAAAATTTAATGCCAATCGATGAACTTAAAAATGATAATCAAGGAAGCTATGTCCTTTCTGTAGAAACGAATGCTCAACACAATTCTTTAGTTGTTTCCTCGGTATCATTAAAGCGTAAGCAATTAAAAAAATTCTATTTAACAGAAGATTATGATAAAAATAATTTTGTATTTTTAAACGGGAAAGAATACTATGCAGCAATTCAAAATTTAGATATTTATAATAGTAATGGTCCTTTCTCCAAACAACAATGGCAATTGATGTCACTTGTTGAACGAAATCAACTTTATTCATTCGCTAATCATTTTTTTTACCTACAAATTTCAATGATTATATTAGGAGGAATTGTTTCATTAATTGGAATCTTTTATGTGTCTAGAAAAATATCTGGATCAATCAGTCGTCTTTCTAAAGAAGTGGATAATTCAAGACTCGTAAAAGAAATACCAGAATTACACGCGACAGGTATTCAAGAAATTGATCAGTTTTCATCCGCAATTATTGATTTAAGTCAGGAAGTTTTGGAAACTTCGACAAAATTCTTAAACATTATGAATATGGCAAGTATTGATATTGGTGGTTATGAAATTAAAAAGGGAAGTAAAAATGTTTATGTCACAGACAATTTCTTCTTGTTGCTTGGTATTGATAAGGTCACTCTTCCTTTAACTTATGAACAATTTGAAGAATTATTTAAAGAAGTAGAAAGGGATTATCAAGTTGAAATTGAAAATGAAAACGAACGCATTTACTGTATAAAAAAATATGTAGGCTTACGTTATGTACGTTTGAAAATGAGAAAAGAAGCAGATCGTGAAATTGGTATTGCCGAAGATATTACGACAAGTTATTTAGAAAGACAACGTATTGAACATGAACGTGATTATGATGTTTTAACAGGATTGTATAATCGTTTTTCTTTCCAAAGACACATGGATTATTTATTTGAACACTCTGAACAACTAAAAATTGCTGCTTTGGTGATGATTGATTTAGATAACTTGAAAAAAATCAATGATGCCTTTGGACATGATTGGGGCGATAACTATATTCGCCAATGTGGAAAATGTTTCCAAGAAAATGTTCCTGAAAAAACAATTTGTGCGCGTGTTTCAGGAGATGAGTTCTATTTATTCTTATATGGTTTTGACAACCAAGAAGAAATACGACAAAGACTTATTTCAATGACATCAATTATGCAACATAGGACAGTTTTATTACCTAATGGCAATAAAATGAATTTAAGTGCCTCTATTGGGATCTCTTGGTATCCTCAAGATAGTATTTATTTTGACTTTTTGAAAAAATATGCAGATTTTGCAATGTACCAAGTTAAGAAATCTACAAAGGGAAACCTTGCAGAATTTGATAAGGCCCTTTATGAAGATGAAAAACATGATCGACAAATGCATTTAGAGTTCTATCAATTAATTGAAAAGGAACAATTAACATATCATTTCCAACCGATTCTTTCCGCAAAAAATGGAGAAATTATTGCTTATGAAGCTTTAATGCGTAGTCAACTTGCTACTTTGAAAAATCCTGAAATGATTTTAAGAATTGCACGTGAGGAAAATAAACTTGAAGATGTAGAAAGAATTTGTATTTTTAAATCAACAGAAACTTTTGATCAATTAAGAAAGAATAAATTAGTTAAAGAAGATGCTTTATTATTTATTAATTCTATTGCATCGGTGTCTTTAAATGATGAAGACCGTGAACGCTTCCATCGCTATTTTAGTCATATTCAATCACAAATCGTCGTAGAAGTAACAGAAGAAGAAAATATGTCAGAAGAAGCTTTGATTCGTAAAAGAGAAACCAAAGGTTTTTCAGGAATGTTTGCGTTGGATGATTATGGTAGTGGTTATAATACAGAAATTAATTTATTAAATTTAAGTCCAAAATACATAAAAATTGATCTTACTATTGTAAGAAATATTGATAAAGATTTTGATAAGCAACAACTTGTTTCAAATATTGTTGAGTATGCACATCAAAGAGAGGGTTATATTATTGCAGAGGGTATTGAAACGAAAGAAGAACTTCTTAAAGTCTTAGAGTTAGGGGTGGATTATTTACAAGGCTATTACTTATCTTATCCTCAATTAAACCCTCAAGAAGTTTCTAATGAATCTATTAAAACAATTGAAAATTATTGGAAGAAAAGATGATGAAAAATCATCTTTTCTTTGTTATAATTGTTAGCGTTTGATAACATGAGGATAGAAATGAGTAGACATACAAGAAAATATCAATGTAAAAAAAGTGCATTGTTAGAGTATCATGAAATTATTGAATGTATCATGACAGCACTTGACGCTAAAAGCCCTTATACGGCAGGACATTCAAAAAGAGTAAGTGATATGGCAGAAATTCTTTGTGGATTACTCGGTTTAAATAGAAGTGAAACACGGATGATTCATATTGCTGCCCATTTGCATGATATTGGGAAAATAGGAATAGATGACGCGGTTTTAAATAAAGAAGGAAAATTAGATGGGCGAGAATGGGAAATGATGAAGACACATCCTCAAATTGGTGCAAACATTCTTGATAAATCTCATTTATTAGCACCTTTTAGTAAAATTGTTTTACACCATCATGAACGTTTTGATGATAAAGGATATAGTTATGGACTTAAAGGAAAAGAAATTCCTTTAGGATCACGTATTATTGCTTTATGTGATTCAATTGATGCGATGTCATCAAAAAGAAATTATCGTGATATACAATCATTTGATTTTTGTTATCATGAAATAGAAAAGAATTTAGGAAAAATGTATGATCCACAAATTGGACAAGCGGTTTTGGATCATTGGCCTCTTTTTGAACAGTACATATTAAAATCAAGGGAAAAGTAATTTTCTCTTTTTTTTCGTTTTTATCAAGAAATTGACAAAAAAACATACAATGTCATGAGGTGGTTTTACATGTTAAAAAAAGGATTATGTTTGTTCGTGGGGATCATGATGCTTTTTTGTCAAATCAATGTTGTTCATGCAACGAATCTTGCAAGTGGGGCAGAAAGTGCAATTTTGATTGATGCAAATAGCCAACAAATTTTATATCAAAAAAATGCGACAAAAAAGCTTTATCCGGCATCGACAACAAAGATTATGACGATGATTTTATTGTTTGAAGCCATTCAAGAAAAGCGTTTGAAATGGGATGATATTTTAACGTGTTCAGCTTATGCTTCAAGTATGGGAGGAAGTCAAGTCTATCTTGAAGAAAATGAAACAATGAGTGTCTTTGAACTCTTTAAATGTATTGCAATTGCTTCGGCTAACGATGCAAAACACATCGGGTAACTGTTTATATTGGAATGTTAAATATTGACTTATCAAAGTACAATGATGAGTTTCATCATAGTTATGGAAATTGCAAAGTGAAGATACATATTGTTTATTAATGAGGGCGTGTTCGCTCCAAAATTCAACCGTGTGCGATTTGTAAGGAAAAATAAAGGAATAATGCCATTATGAATTATAAGAGAACGTGTGGCGAAATATGAAAGAAATCTTAAAATGAAGATTTCTTTTTTAACGTTATGAGGATATATTAATTATTCAAATCATGAATTTGACTGTGCAGGTTAAAGGCTAGGTGTAAAAGTGGGTGTAGGATCTTTAATAACAATTGAATTTATCTTGATAAAATGGGACTAATTTAGAAATAAAAGAGGGTGTAAATAACATTAATTAGGAGGAGATTATGGCAGAAACTAGAGAAAAAATAACATTTTTGGTATCAAAGGAGCAAAAAGAAAAACTTATACAATATATCAATATATCTAACGATAAAGGAATAACTGATTTTATACTATCGGCTATGGAGTTTTATGGTGGGTATTGTATGACGAGTCAAAAAAGTTAAGTGTGTAATCTTAACTCAAAAAAATTATATATACAAGACTAGATGTTTCATGATTATTCATCGATAATGCTAGCAAGGAGTGGATAGTCATGAATGAAAAAGTCAAAGTGATAAAAGTAGAATTAAAACAAGAATATGGTGAAGAAAAATTAAAAACATATTATCCTGAAGATGTAGAACTTGATGATATTATTATGAGTGTTTATAGTTTATTAAATTTTACAAGTATTATGTTCGAGTACAGTTCTTATCAATTTGATTTAGACATGTCACAAATAAAAACTTGTCTTTATGAGTCAAAAGAAAACATAGAAAATATGCTACAAAAAATCAGTAATTAAAAAGATATGATTTTCTTGTAAGAAAACCATATCTCTATTTGTTTATTGGGATGAGTCTGTCTATTTGATATCACTAGAGGAGTGCCACTGTGTCATACCTGTAACTACTTTTATAACATCTCGTTACAGAGAACATAAATATATTATGCAATCATTTATAATATATGTTGATGCATTTTATAAAATTTTATTTATTAATTTTAACAGATGACCAATATTTTTTAGTCTGAATAATTATAGTAGGAATCAATGCAAATGCATAAATAACAAATAATTGAGTTATCGAGATTGTTTGAATCATAAATAAACTGTGCATAAATGGCACGAATAAAATGACATGCAGTAAAGAAAATCCAATTAAGAATGCATAGATGCTTGAACGATTTGTATAAAAACCAATCTTTGTTAATGGAAGATTGCTACGACAATTGAAACCATGTAATAGACGAGCTAGACAAATTGTAGCAAATGCCATAGTAGATGCAACAAGAGGATCTTGTTTTAGTCCAAATAAATAAGCACACATTGTACAAATTGCAATTATAATACCTTCAAAAGTGATTTGTAAAACAGTTTGTTTGTTTAGAATAGAATCGGAAGAACTTCTTGGTTTTTCTTTTAAAACACCATTTTTTCCTGTTTCCATACCAATTGCGATGGCAGGTAATGAATCTGTAATTAAGTTCATAAATAGTAGGTGTACAGGGAAGAAAGGTGTTGGCAATAAAAGTAATGATGCAATGAAAACACAAAGAATTCCAGCAAAGTTACCAGATAATAAATAGTTGATCGAATTTTTAATATTACGATAAACATTACGTCCAGTGATCACTGCTTTAACAATTGTTGAAAAATTATCATCAGTCAAGATCATACTTGCTGCATCTTTAGAAACCTCTGTTCCAGTTATTCCCATTGCAACACCGATATCACTTTGTTTTAATGCTGGAGCGTCATTGACACCATCACCTGTCATTGCGACGATATCGCCACGTTTTTGCCAGGCTTTTACAATTCTAATCTTATGCTCAGGAGCAACTCTTGCATAAACACTAATATGAGGTAATTTTTCATCAAGTTCCTCTTCACTCATCTTATCTAATTCATAACCTTCAATAGATAAATCCCCATCTTCATAAATCCCAATTTGCGTAGCAATTGCTCTGGCAGTCACAACATGATCACCTGTAATCATAATAGGTTTAATACCTGCTATCTTACATTTAGCTACCGCATCTTGACTTTCAATACGTGGTGGATCCATTAAAGAAACTAAACCTATAAATGTTAAATCATGTTCATCTTCTAATGTGACTTGATTTCCTCTGTAATCTTTATATGCAAAACCTAAAACACGTAAACCATTGTTTGCACATCTTTGATTTTCTTTTTCAATCGCATCTAGATGTCTTTTTGTAATGGGTTCTTTAATACCATTAATTAATATTGTTGAACATCTTTTAATAATAACATCAGGAGCACCTTTTGTATAAATATGATTTAAAGAAGAAATGCTCATTAATTTTCTATCAGAATCAAAAGGTAATTCAGAAGTTCTCACTGCAGTATGTTTGAATTCAATATCATTCTTTGTATATTCATGAACCAAATCAATTAAAGCAAGTTCAGTTGGATCACCAATTCTTTGTTCACCGTTGATAACTGCATTATTACATAATAAACAAGATTTTAATAAGACACTGTGATCATGATGACGATTATCTAATTCAGAAATTTTCATTAAATGATTATAAAAATAAATTGTTTGTGGTGTCATTTTATTTTGGGTTAAAGTTCCTGTCTTATCGCTACAGATGACAGAGACACACCCTAAACTTTCAACTGAATTTAAGTTCTTGATAATCGCATTTTCTTTGACCATTTTTTGAGTACTCATTGATAAAACAATTGTGACAATTGAACTCAATGCTTCTGGAATTGCTGCAACTGCTAAAGCGACAGCAATCATTAAAGAATCAATTAAAGATTGTTTTGCTAAAAAGAGATTTAAACATAAAACAATGAGTGAAATAAAGAAAATACCAATAGATAGCTTTCCACTAAAATCATCTAGACTTTTTTGTAAAGGTGTTTTTCTTTCTTTGGCATTGTTTAACATTGATGCAATCTTTCCAATTTCAGTTTGCATACCAATATGGGTAACGATATAACGTCCTGTTCCATTTGTAACTAAACTACTTGAAAAAACCATATTTTTTTGATCACCAACAACAACTTGACCAGTAATCACATCCGTTGTTTTATCGACACTTTCTACTTCTCCAGTTAATGCACTTTCATTGATTTGGAGAGATGAGCATTCAATAATACGTCCATCACCACTAATCACATCACCTGCTTCAATTTGGACAAGATCGCCAATTGTTAGTTCTGTAGAATCAACTTCTTGAAGTGTTCCCTCACGTATAACTTTCGCTTTAGGAACAGAAAGTTTCTTTAAACTATCCAATGATTTCTCTGCTTTTAATGTTTGAATCGTTCCGAGTATTGCATTGACAATAATAACACTGACAATAACAATTGTACTTTCTATCTGTCCGCTCATTCCAGAAATGATTGCTGCAATGATTAAAATAATAACTAATAAATCTTGAAATTGTTTAAGAAAAATCATAAAAGGATTTTCCTTTTTCTTTTCATCTAAGATGTTATAGCCAAATTGCTGATGACGTTTGATAATTTCTTCATGACTTAATCCATTTTCACTTGTTTCACAAGCTTTCATAACTTCAGATATTCTTTTTTGATAATACATATATGCCTCCTATCTCTTTAGCAAACAAAAAAAGACAAGCTCGCTAAAGAAAATTATTCTTTAACGAGTCTTGTCTTTAAGATGCACCAGGATATTAAATCCGCGTCTGTTGATAACATCACACATTTTTGTGAGACTACTCCCTCATTGGAAAGTATAATAACATAGTCATAAAAATATGTAAATAAATTTATGAAAATAGTGGTTAAGTTTCGTCAACCGAAATTGATAATGTCTCAAAAATAATCAAACATTAGCACCATAACGGTGCTTTTGTTTTGCAGCATAACTGACAAAGCTCGCTTTTCTCCATGGATGATTCATTGGAGGAATATACTTTTTCTTTTCTTTCTTAGGTGCTTCCTTAGGAGCATCAAATTCCTTTGATATTAGTTCATATTCGGGTACTTCTTCCATCAGATAAAGCTTATCAGCGATATTTGCCAGAAGCTGTCCATCAAATGTCTCAATGACCATGTAGTCAGTCTTTCCTGCAAAGTATCTTCTGTCACCATTTTCAGGTACTGGAAAATGGTATTTACTCTGGAATCTGATGCAGTGGCCTTTGTCTATAGTTCTAGTTGAAAGTACTGCAAGAGTACGATTAATTTCCTCCATAGATGGTTGCTTCTCATATACCGATTCGGTACTGTTAAGGCGTAGAGCGAACTGATCATTGAATTTTTTTATGTAGGAGTTTAAAAATTCATTGACGTCCTCTATGTTGGTGATATGAGTGTGCCTTCGTTCGACTGGTAATCGTGACTGGAGCGTCTGGTTGAGTCTTTCGACTCTCCCTTTTGCTTGGGGTACGCTCGTAGTTTTTATATCGATTCCCAGATTATGACAGGCATAAGAGAACTGAGTGAATGTGTCCTCAGCATCTGAAGGTCTGTTTTTTTCTTTTATATTCAAATACAGTACGTCTGTCAGTATAAAATAAAGTAGGGATACCATGATTCGTTAATATTTGATGGAGGACATTGTAATATCCTTTAAGAGTTTCTTGATAATCAAAGTAGGCACCAACGATTTTACCATCGGCATCATCAATTGCAACATGCAGATGCCACACTTCTTTTTCAATCCAATGGAATGATGATGCATCCATCTGTATCATCTCACCTGCATATTTTGATTTAGGACGTCTTGGATGTTCATCCTGTTCATCAAATATTTTGGAGAGAGCACTTCCTCAGCTTTCATCCAGTTGTTGAGTGTTGTATCACTTATCTTTATACGAAAGTCACTTTCCACAATCTCACAGAAGTGAGTGAAGTTTGCGCCAGAGAAATCATTAATATAAAGAGAGATGATCTTATTCTTTATATCTAAAGGAACTGCAGAAGCGGGCAGTCTTCCACGGTTTCCATGCATGAATCTCTTCTTTCCCTGTTTCTTGTATTTAATGATAAGTTGTTGATTGTTCTTACTGTACATCCAAGCTTAGTAGCTGCTCTTTTCTTATTTTCATCTGTTTCTACAAGTTTCTTGATTATTTCATACTTATTCTGTTCATTCATTCTCAATTCAACCTTTTTCATAATAACCTCCCCTGGATACATTGAGATATTATCATTTTTGAATCAGAAATAATCAAAAAATATTTAAAAAGCTGTTGACTTTTTAATAATATTAAATTATTATAAGGGCGTAGAAAAAAGAATAAATAGGTTTGTAACTTCCTTTGAAGGCTTTCCCGAAAAATTCTTATGATTTTTTGGTTGCAGATAAGGAAGTTTTTTTGTTAGATAAAATAGAAAAAGGAGAAAAAATAATGTTTAGTTTATTTAAAAAAGAAAAATTTAAAATTGTTTCACCACTAGATGGACAATTGATATTATTAAAAGATGTACCCGATAGTGTATTTTCTCAAAAACTTATGGGAGATGGTTTTGCAATCATTCCACAAAGTCAAGTTGTTGTTTCACCAATAAGTGGTGTTGCTGAGAGTGTTTTTCCAACTGGTCATGCTGTAGGAATTAAAACAAAAGATGGGATTGAATGTATTGTTCATATAGGTTTAGATACTGTTGAATTAAATGGAGAAGGTTTTACCTCTTTAATTTCACAAGGTGATTATGTAAAAGCTGGAGAACCTATTGTTCAATTTGATAATCAATTTATTAAAGATAAAGGTTACAATTTGACAACAATGGTAGTTTTTCCTTCAGGGTATGAAAAAGATTTTAACTTAGGTGAAAGAGAAGTTAAAAAAGGTGAAGTTCTATTTTAGTTATAATTGACAAGAGTGAAGTGAATCAGTAATATTAAGTTATGTTTTAAATAATCAATAACAAATGGACTGGGGTTGAAAAGAATGAAGGTTATAAAAAATATTAACAATAACGTTGCTATTTGTGTTGATGATAATGGTCATGAAGTGGTCGCGATGGGTAAAGGAATTGGATTCTCAAAGCCTCCATATGAAGTTGATTTATCAAAGATAGATAGAACATACTATAGTTTAGATTCTCATTATGTTACTTTATTAAGTGAGATTCCTGAAGAGGTAATTGATGTCACATTAGAAATTGTTGAAAAAGGAAGTGATTACTTAGGAGTTAACCTTAGTAGAACATTTTGGTTTTCACTTTGTGATCATATTAATTTTGCAATTGAGAATGTAAAGAACGGGCTTGTCATAAGTAACCCAATGACAAATGAAATCAAGCATTTGTATGAAAAAGAAATGTTATTAGGAAAATGGGCTATTAACCATATAGAAAAAAGATTATCTATTCAGTTGCCTTTGAGTGAGGTAAGTGGGATAGCGTTGCATTTCATTAATGCAGAACAAATGACTACAATTGGAACACAAAAAGATGAAATAACACATTTTATAGATGATATTACAGAAATTGTTGAGAGTGAAATGAATATTATTATTGATCGTAATGATTTTAATTATTCTCGATTTGTAACACATCTTAAATATTTATTAAAACGTTCGACACGATTAAATGAAACAAATTCTGAGAATGTCAAATTATATGATGAAGTATATGAGAAATTTCCAGAATTAAGAAAAACTATAGAAAAAATTAAATTATATATTTTGGCTGAATTAAATATAGAACCTAGTAAAGAGGAGCTTCTATATTTAGTTATACATATTAATAGATTTTGTACAAGAGCAGGATTGTAACTTAAATAAGGCTTTACCTGATGTATACTAAGAATGTTTTCATAATGTTCTTATTAGCATCAGGTTTTATTTTGGGCTTTTACAAGATAAAATAGCGCGCAAATATCTTGTTAGCATATATATTATATTAAAGAGAGGAAAGAAAAATGGCAAAGTATACAGAGTTTTGTAATGAAGTTATTAAAAATGTCGGTGGCAAGGAAAACATTTCAGGTGTTGTTCATTGTATGACAAGATTACGTCTTAATGTTAAAGACAAATCAAAAGTAAACGTTGAAGCAGTAAAAGAAGTGAAAGGTGCAATTGGAGCACAATTCTCTGGGGAACAGTTCCAAATTATAATTGGACAACATGTTTCAGAAATATACCCAGAGTTTTGTGAAATAAGTGGAATTGAAAAAACAAAATCAATCGAAGAAAATCTAGATAAAGAACCGTTTGATTTTAAAAAGATTCCAGGAAAAGTCTTAGATTTTATTTCAGGATCTATTGCTCCAATTTTACCTATTATGATGGGTGCAGGATTATTTAAAATGTTATATGCAATGTTGGGTCCAGATTTGTTCAATGTTATGAATGTGGAACATCCTTTTATGAAAATGATATCAATTGTAGGAAATTGTGGATTTTACTTTATGCCTATATTTGTAGCATGGTCAACTGCTAAGAAAGTTAATACAAGTATTCCGATGGCATTATTATTAGGAGCATTGTTAATTGATCCTAATATTCTAAGTATTGTAACAACAGGTGAACCTTTTAAAATGTATGGTATTCTATCAATGCCTTTAGTTAATTATGCACAAACATTGTTACCAACTTTACTTACTGTTTGGGTATTGCAATATGTTTTTAAGTTTTTTGATAATGTTATTCCAAAATCATTTAAGATTATGGGAGTACCATTTTGTACATTATTTATCATGATTCCTTTGATGTTTTGTGGATTAGCTCCAATTGGTAACTGGTTAGGTGAAGGTATGTCATGGGTTATCACAACTTTATATGATGTTGCAGGACCATTGGCTATTGCTTTGGTAAGTGCAGTATTCCCATTTTTAATTGCTACTGGTATGCATGTCGCAGTTGGTCAAATTGGTTTGGTCAATATGACAACTGCTGGATTTGATCCTGTAGTATTCGTAGGTATGAACATTGCATATTATGCTATGTCAGGTATGATTGTAGCTTATTTAATTCGTGCAAAGGGCGAAGAAAAACAAATGGCAGGAGTTAATGCAGTAACTTTAATTGTTGGTGGTATTAGTGAGCCTACAATCTTTGGTGTATTAGTGAGAAATAAAAAAGCAATGATTGTACAAGTTATTGGAAGTGCAATAGCAGGGTTAGTTGGTGGTTTCTTAGGAGTAACTGTTTATTCTTTTGGAGCAACAAACTTCATGACTATTCTTCAATTTGCTGGAGGACCTGGACAAGATTTTATCAATGCATGTATTGCTTGTGGTATAGCATTTATTGTTCCTTTGGTTTTAGGCTTAATGATTGGATTCGATGAAAAAAAAGGATTTAAATTAAGAAAATTTAAATCAAATAAATTATCAAAATAGTTATAAGATTTAGGTTCATTATTGAACCTATTTCTTTGTATAACAAGAGGAGATATTCATGTTAAAAATTTCTAAAAACAAGCAAACTTTATTAAAAGATGGAAAAACATTTTTTTACTTAGCAGATACTTGTTGGTCTGCATTTACAAATATAAGTGATGAAGAATGGGATTATTATTTGTATAAAAGAAAAGTTCAAGGTTTTAATACGATTCAAATTAATATTCTACCACAATGGGATGCATCTCTAACCAATTTCAATTTTAATCCTTTTATTAATAATAATCCAAATTATTTGAATGATGAATATTTTGAACACGCAAAGAAAATGTGTGAAAAAGCTAAGAAAGAAGGATTTGAATTATCATTAGTGCTTTTGTGGTGTAATTATGTACCTGGAACATGGGCGTCTTCTTTAATTCCTGATGGCGTGTTACCTTTTGATTGCTTAAAAAATTATGTTGAAAAAGTTCATGAAACATTTAGTAAATTTGAACCATTATATATTGTTAGTGGAGATACCGATTTTCCAACTCAAGAATCTATAAAGTATTATGCTTACGTTGCTTCTGCTTTAAAAAAACTTGCACCAAGTTGTTTATTAACAACACATATCAAAGGAAGATATACATATATTCCAAAAGAAATATATCAGTATTTAGATCTGTGTTTTTATCAAAGTGGACACAATGCAAAAGATTTATCCATGCCATATTCATTAAGTGAAGAAATGCAAAATAAATATCCAGGGAAACCATTAATAAATTCAGAACCATGTTATGAAGAAATGGGATACTCAGGACAAATGTACGGGCGTTGGACTCGTTTTGATGTACGTCGTTGTGCTTTTATGAGTATTTTATCTGGAGCATGTGCTGGTATAACATATGGAGCAGCAGGAATATATAGTTGGCATAAAGTGAAGAAAAGTTTCGAAAGTTCTTTAGGTGAGGGATTTGATATGCCTAAGTCATGGGAAGAAGCAATGTCTTTTACTGGTGCTTGGGATTATGGATATATAAAAGCAATATTTGAAGAATTAAAGGTTAATTCAATAATACCAAAACAAGATATATTGATTAATGATACTAATGATATTCGAGTTGCTCAAGCGAATAATGGATTGATTTTTGTATATGTTCCATATAATACAACTATTCGATTATCTATTAATCTCGATGGGTGGAGTATAAAAGCTGTTGATTTAGCAGAGCGATTTATTGCAAATATAAAAATGATTGTGAAAGAAAAGCATACTGTTATTGATATGCATCCATTTTCTCAAGATGCATTACTAATATTAAAAAAAGAAAATGAAGAGGTGTGTGAAGATGTTTGATAAAGATTTTTTATGGGGTGGTGCTACTGCTGCTAACCAGTATGAAGGTGGTTGGCAAGAAGGGAAAAAAGGTATAAGTACTGCTGATTGCTGTACAAGAGGTTCTAAAACGGAACCTAGAAAAGTTACTTACAAGACTAAAGATGGTAACATTAAAGCAGATAATCTGTTTGGTATGGAAATTAATGATGATGTAGAATTTGGATGTTTTGAAGGCTATGATTATCCTAGTCATAGAGCTAGTGATTTTTATAATCATTATAAAGAAGATATAGCTTTGATGGCAGAAATGGGATTTAAATGTTATCGTATGTCAATTGCATGGACAAGAATATTTCCAAATGGTGATGAAGAAGAGCCAAATGAAGAAGGATTAAAATTTTATGATCAAATTTTTGATGAATGTTTGAAATATGGAATCAAACCGTTGGTCACATTATCACATTACGAAACACCAGTTGGTTTAGTAAATAAATGGGGTTCATGGAGTGATTCAAGAACAATTGATTGTTTTCTTCGTTATGTGAAGTCAGTAGGTGAAAGATATAAAGATAAAGTTGAATATTGGTTAACTTTCAATGAAATCAATTGTATAGATTTTAGTGGATGGGTTGCAGCAGGTATACCTAATCAAAATCCCCAAACAATTGCTGATGCTGCTAAAAACCAATTGATTGCTAGTGCTAAGAGTGTTATAACATTACATAATATTAATCCAAATAATAAGGTTGGAAATATGATTGGCTATGGTATCAAATATCCGAATACTTGTCACCCAAATGATATTTTAAAAACATGGGAAGAAGCAAATGAAGATTATTTTTATTGTGATGTACAAGCACGAGGATATTACCCACGTTATAAATTAAAAGAATATGAAAGAAATGGAGTTGTTTTTTCTTTAAATGATAAGGAAAAAGAAATTCTTAAATCTGGAACAGTTGATTTTATTAGTTTTTCTTATTATATGTCAAATTGTATTTCGGCAGATCCAAAGGTGGCTCCTAATCAAAGTGGAAATATGTCATTTGGAGTGAAGAATCCATATTTAAAAGCTAGTGCTTGGGGTTGGCAAATTGATCCAAAAGGCTTACGAATTGCCTTAAATTATTTATATGATCGTTATCAAAAACCATTAATGGTTGTTGAAAATGGATTAGGTGCACAAGATGAAGTTGATGAAAATAATAAAATACATGATACATATCGTATTGATTATTTGAGAGATCATATTCTAGCAATGGAAGAAGCTGTTCGTATTGATGGTGTTGAATTATGGGGTTACACCTCTTGGGGATGTATTGATCTTGTATCAGCATCAACTGGTGAAATGCATAAAAGATATGGATTTGTTTATGTAAATTACCAAGATGATTGTAGTGGAAATGGAGAAAGAATACGAAAAGATTCTTTTTATTGGTATAAAAAAGTTATTTCTTCACAAGGAAGAGATTTAAAATAGGAGGATTTTATATGAATAGATTAGAAAATAAAGTTGCAATTATTACTGGGGCAGCAATGGGACAAGGAGCTGCTGAAGCTTATCTTTTTGCAAAAGAAGGAGCTAAGGTTGTAGCAACAGATATGTGCGAAGATATTTTGAGAGAAACTGTTCAAAAAATTAATGAAGATTTTTCACATTCTACAATTGCCTTGAAATTGAATGTAACTGATGAAGAAGAATGGAAGAAAGTTGTAGAAGAATGTATTAATCAATTTGGTACTGTTGATATTTTATTGAATAATGCAGGTATTGGATCAAAAGGTATTAATTATGATAAGACAGATTATCAAGCGTTTGAAAATGTGATGAAGATTAATGCTTGGGGACCTTTTGTTGGAATGAAAACAGTTGCGCCAATTATGATTAAGAATAAAAAAGGTTCTATTATTAATGTTTCATCTTTAGCTGCAGTAAAAAGTATTGAATTCAATGCTTATAGTCTTTCTAAAGGAGCAGTTATTTCATTAACAAAAGCAGCTTCTGCTGATTTAGGGAAAAATGGTATTCGTGTTAATACTATTATTCCTGGTACAATAGAAACACCAATGACAAAAATTATTTGTGATTATCCCAATGTTTTGAATTCATGCATTGAAAAGACTGCTTTAGGACATATTGGTGAAGCTGATGATATTGCATATTGTGCCTTATATTTAGCAAGTGATGAATCAAAGTATACAACAGGTACAGATATAACGATTGATGGTGGGCAACGATATAAAGATACTTTAGAATTAGAAATGTAAACATTAGAGGTGAATATTTTAAAACTAGCTTGATGTTTGATTTTATTATTTGGAAAGTGCAGTATTTATTAATTCTTCTTATTATGTAGATATTATAGATAAATTAAATATGAAATAATTAATAGTAAGAAAAATTTATTCTGTTATAAAGTGTCACCAGAAATGTTAGAAATAATTTCTTCTCTTAGTAATTATGCAAAGTATAAATTAGTGAGTACAAGTATTTTTAAAGTTTTAGTACAATGATTAATGATATATTATAGATGTTATTTTAATTATAATACTTTAATTGTTCATATTTTTGGTATTATTCGTGTAACATATCAAGATTAAAATAGGAATTAAATCTAGATTTAATTCCTATTTTAGATTCTATTGTATTTTTTATTGAAAATATAAAATAATTATGGAATTGTATTAGAACTGCTCTAAAATAAATAATCTCCAAAGTTGATAAATTATGATAACTTTATTTTATGGTTTATCATAAGGAGCATAATAAAATGGCAGAAAATGATTTATCTATTCGCAGTTCAGCTGCTGAATATTTAACATATATAGCATCAACAGGAAATACTGACGAAAGTATTGAAATTCGTTATGAAGATGAAAATATACGGTTAACACAAAAAATGATGGCTGTTTTATATGATGTTGAAGCTCATACAATCAATTATCATATTAAAAAGATATTAGAAGATAATGAATTAAATGAAAATTCAACTATTCGAAAATTTCGAATAGTTCAAAATGAAGGTGAAAGACAAATCACTATAATTTACAAATGATTATAGCTGTAGGATTTAAAATTAATAATGAACGTGCTATTCAATTTATAAAATGGGCAAATACAATTGTAAAAGATTATACAATTAAAGGTTGGGTTATGGATGATGAAAGATAAAAAAAGGAACATTCCTAACCGATAAATACTTTGAAGAACAATTAGAACGTGTTCGTGAAATTAGAGCGAGTGAACGTAAATTTTATGCAACTGTTCAAAACAAAATGCATTATGCAATTCATGGTCATACTGCAGCTGAACATATTTTAGAAAGAGCTGATCATCAAAAACAAAATATGGGATTAATGACTTGGCAAGATGCACCAGATGGCAAAATTAAAAAGAGTGATGTCATAATTGCTAAGAATTATTTATCTGAATTTGAATTATCACAACTTAATCGTATGGTTACATCTTACTTGGATTTTGCTGAAAATATGGCTCAAAGAAAAATACCATTAACAATGCAAGACAGGGAAACAAGACTTAATGGATTCATTGAAATGTTTGAATATGGTTTATTAAAAGATGCTGGTAAAGTAACTGCTGCAATTGCTAAAATTCATGCTGAAACAGAATTTGAAAAATATCGAATTATACAAGATCAATTGTATATGTCTGATTTTGATCGCTATTTGTTAGAGTTAGAAGAAAAAATGAAATAGAATTTGAGAAGATATGAGTTATTCATTATGAATATATTCATATCTTTTTATTGTTGGGTTACCGAGGATTCCTCGATAACAGGGAAGGAGTGTAAAAAATGAACGACATATATTATTTCGTTAAAACATAGATTTTAAAAAGGGGGAATTATTATTGAGAGGAAATAAAATTGATATTTCAATTATTGTACGAAATGCAATTTTAGAAGAACTCTATGAAGAAAAAGAAATAGATGAAAAGACATATCACAAAATGAAAGAAATATTTTTAAACCAAGAGAAGAATTCACTAGATAAATAAAATAATCTTAGTAGTATGTTGATTGAAATGAGTGAGCGAATAATGAAAAAATTAAAAGCTGTTTTTTATGCAAGAGTATCTACAGATCATAGTGATCAACTTCATTCTTTAAAGGCACAACAAGATTATTTTTATCAATATTTAGATAATCATCCAGAGTTTGAATTAGTTAATTCATATGTTGATGAAGGTATTACAGGAACAAGCATTAAAAAAAGGAAATCATTCCAAAAAATGATTAATGATGCTTTGCATCATCATTTTGATATTATTCTTACAAAAGAAGTGACACGATTTGCAAGAAATACTTTAGATACTTTACAAATGGTCAGGTTATTAAAAGAAAATAATGTGAATGTGTTATTCTTGACAGATATGATTGATACAAGAACACATGAAGGTGAATTGCGTTTATCTTTAATGGCTACAATTGCTCAAGAAGAAGGTAGAAAAATTAGCCAAAGAGTCAATTGGGGATTTCAAAGAGCATTTGAAAATGAAAAACTTGTAATTACTAATGTTTATGGTTATGACATTGTCAAAGTTGGTCATGTGAGAAAACTTGAGGTGAATGAGCAACAGGCATATGTGATTCAACATATATTTAAATGGTACTTACAAGGATTGGGATATGGAAAAATTTCAAAAAGATTATATGAATGGAATATTCCTTCTCCTTCTGGTAACGCACATTGGGATACATCGGTGATTGCTAAAATATTGGCCAATGAGAAATATATTGGTAGACTTGTGCAAGGAAAACAAAAGACAAATAATTATCTAGAAAAGAAAATATTAAGAAATATATCAAGAAATGATATGTATATTACTAACAATCATCATGAAGCCATTGTTGATAAAGAAATATTTTATGCAGTCCAACAATTAAGACAATCAAAAGTAAAAAATGGAGAAAGAAATCGAAGATATCCGTTGTCTGGTAAAGTCATTTGTGCAATGTGTGGAAAATCATATGCTCGAATGAAATATGGAAACAGTATTGGTTGGGGATGTAGAAAATGTGAAAATACGAATATTATTAATGAAACAGTACTTATAGAATTATTACGTTCATTTATAAGTACTGTTTTCATAAACAAAGAAAAGGTCAAGAAAGAATTGGTTGATGCGTTAATGAATTCTTATGATTTTATGAACTGTGAGAATCAAATTAATCAATTACACAAAGATATTGGATATATTAGACGTCGAATGAAATTATATTTAGATGATTATTTAGAAGAAAAGATATCAATAGAAGTCTATAAAGAAAATAAATTAAAAGAAGAAAAAGAATTAGAAGCAAAAGAAAAAGAACTTCAAGCATTAGAAATGAAGGAAAGTAATAATGATATGAAGAATGCTATTCATCATATTGTGAAAGTGATTGAAAAGAAAGTTGAAATAGATAAAGGAGTTATTCATCAAATCATTATCCAATATATAAAAGCAATCATTCCTAAAAAGATGAATGAGTATCACTTATATATGGATTTAAGTGATTGTTACTTTAAAGAAAATGTGGATTTATCACAATTTGAATATGTGAAAACTTATATATTTGATTTACAAGACTATCAATCGCCATATGTTAAAAAGAAATATAAACAACTTCAAAATACAAAACTTCATCTTTACATAAGGAGGTTGTCGTTATGAAAAAGACAAGAGTCGTTTTCTATGCCAGAGTTTCAAAAGATACCGAAGAACAGTTACATTCTTTTGAAGCACAGAAAAAATATTTTGAAGAATTTATTAGTAGAAATAAGGATATGGTATTCATAAGAGGATACGCAGATGAGGGAATATCAGGAGTTAATGTAAAGAAAAGAAAACAATTTCAACAAATGATTGAAGATGCTAAGAATAGCGAGTTTGATTTAATTCTTACAAAAGAAGTCACCCGTTTTGCAAGAAATACAGTGGATACTTTAGTCAATACAAGATTGTTGTTGAAATATAATGTTGGTGTTCTTTTTACAACAGATAATATTGATACAAGAAGTAATGATGGTGAATTACGTCTATCTTTAATGGCTACGCTTGCTCAAGAAGAAAGTCGCAAAATCAGTTCACGTGTCAATTGGGCAACAAAAAGAAATTATGAAAATGGTGTTGCACATGGGACAATGCCTTATGGTTATAAGCGAGAGAATGGAAAAATTGTTATTGTTGAAGATGAGGCTAAGGTTGTTCAACAGATCTTTCGACTTTATATTGATGGGTATGGCACAAGACGAATCGCTAACACATTAAATGAACAAGGTTATTATAATGCAACTGGTGGAGAGTGGCTTCCTTCTACGATAAGAGGAATGTTAAAGAATCGAAAATATTGTGGAGATCTTGTTCAAGGAATGAGTAAGACAATTGACTTTTTAGAAAAGAAAAGAGAAGTTGTTAAAGATGAAAGTCAATATTATGTATGTGTTTCGCATCATGATGCTATTATTGATAAACAAACTTTTGAATATGTTCAACAACTTCAAGAGAATCGTAAGAGTATAAATGATAAAAACGAGGTTAAAGTTCCCTTTAAATATAGCAATCAAAATATCTTTTCTAATAAGATTTTCTGTGGATATTGTAATGCAAGCTACCGTAGAATCAAAAGAAAGAATGATAGTATTTACTATAAATGTTCAACTGCAGACAAGAAAAAACGTGTTTTCTGTCCTGAAAGTGAGAACATAAAGGAGGAGGCTTTAAAAGATATTATTAAACAGACTGCTCAATATTTTAAGGTCAATGAAGAAGATATTATTAGACAATTTGAAGATGTTTTAAAAGAAATTGAAATGGATTTAGATGAAGATTCAATTCAAGGTATCGAAGAAAAGATACAAAGTAATCGTTCTAAGCTAGAAAAACTAGTTGATCTTTATATGGAAGGTTTGATTGATAAAGAGATTTATTTTCATAAAAAAGAAGAAATTGAAAAAGAAACTTATGAACTGAACCAAAAGATGAATATGACGAGTCAAACACAAGTCAGTGTCATTCAAAAGGTTAAAAATTTGATAGAAACTATCAAAGATAAGCTGAATCATTGGAGAGATATGAGTGATACTTTGATTAAAGAATTAATCTATAAAATTGTGGTCTATAGTAAAGAAAAACTTGATATTTATATCAATGTTGCGAGTTATCAAAAAATAAGTTATGAAAATGGGGTGTTTGTGTTACCGAATGTGAGTGAAATGGAATGATGCCTGTGTTGTCGTGGCAGAAAATATTGCAGGAAGTCATGAAGAATTTGTTTCGATGATGAATGAAAAAGCAAAAGCTTTAAAACTTAAAAATACGCATTTTGTCAATTGTACAGGATTGCATGATAAAAATCATTATACTTGTGCGAAAGATCTTTCAACTATGGCCGCTTATTTACTACAAATTGGTGGCAAGAAACTTTTAGCCGTCACATCGCTTTATGATAGTTATGTTCGCGAAAAAACAAAACAAAAGTTTTGGCTTGTAAATACCAATAAACTTTTAAAACAATATCCAGGAGTAGATGGTTTAAAAACAGGTTTTACCAAAGAAGCTGGGTATTGTATTGTCACAACATGTAAGAAAAAGGATTTAAGATTAATTGGTGTTGTCATGAATGAAGATAAGCCACAAACACGCAATGAAGATATGAAAGGGTTATTGAATTTTGGTTTTTCGAAGTATCAACAAGTTAAACTTTATCAAAAAGGAGAAGTGATTGATACTGTAAAAGTCAAAGATATGGTTGAACAAAAGATCAATGTTGTAAGTCATAAAAATCTTTATTATTTATCTGAAAAGACAAATCAAGAAAAGTTCAAAAAGAAAATTGTTTTTGATTCTTTACAATTACCAATTAATCAAAATAAAAGTATTGGAAAGCTTATTTTATATAATAAAGATAAAGCTGTTGCTAGTTATCCTTTATATAGTGAAATAAATGTCAAAAAAATGAGTTTTTTAGATAAATTATTAAGAGTCTATAAATCGTTGATTTAGGCTCTTTTTTTGTGTTTTATTCTAGTTTTGTCGAATCTATTTTTTTTCTTTTTAAGATGAGCTAAGATGCATTTAAGGAGATGAAAAAATGGAAAATAAAATGGAACATGAAATTGAAAATGGACAACTGATTATTTCATTTTACGGAGAAATAGATGGTTATAATGTTGCGTATTATCGAAATAAATTAAATGTACTTCTAGCGATTAATGATGATGATGTCATTTTTGATTTTAAGCATACGACTTTTATCGATAGTGCAGGGGTAGGGTTGGTTTTAGGCAGGTATCAACAATTATCTAAAGAAGGAAGAAAATTATCACTTAGAAGATTGTCTAATACAGCTTATAAGGTTTTTGAGTTAAGTGGGTTATTTGAAATTATGGAGTATTTAAAGGAGGCGCAAATATGACAAATGAAATGTCATTATCTTTTAGTGCAACTTTGGAAAATGAACCTTTTGTAAGAACATGTATTGCCTCTTTTGTGGTTTGTTTAAATCCTACGATAGATGAAATTGTAGAAATTAAAACGATTGTAGGAGAGGCTGTTTCTAATGCCATCATTCATGGTTATAACGGTGATAAAGGCTGTCTTGTAAAGGTTAAAGCTTATATCGAAGATGATTCGCTTACAATCTATGTCATTGATAAAGGACAAGGTATTCAAGATATTGAAAAAGCAAGACAACCGATGTTTACTTCTAAAAAAGAATTAGAACATGCTGGAATGGGACTTAGTATTATTGAAGCATTATGTGATGAAATGACAATCGAATCTTCTTTAGAATTAGGAACTCAACTCATAATGAAAAAAAGAATTGTTCATGAATAAAGAAGCTGTTTTAAACAATATTCAATTAGCACAACAAGGGGATGAAGCAGCTAAGGAATTAATTGTTAAAAATAATTTAGGTTTAGTTTGGTCGATTGTTCATCGCTTTAAGAATAATTATTATGATAAAGAAGATCTTTTTCAAATTGGTTGTATTGGATTAATGAAAGCTATTAATAATTTTGATGTTCATTATGGTGTTCAATTTTCAACGTATGCGGTGCCTATTATTATGGGAGAAATCAAACGTTATTTTAGGGATGATGGGACAATCAAGGTTTCTCGTTCACTTAAGGAATTGAATATCAAAATTAACAAAGCAAAAGAAAAATTAATTACACTTTATGGTTATGAACCGACGGTTCAAGAAATTGCAAAGGAACTGGAAGTAGATGTCATGGATGTTGTAGAAGCTATAGATGCTTCTTATTATCCAACTTCACTTTCTGAACCGATATATGAAAAAGATGGATCTACAATTTCAATGGAAGAAAGAATAGAAGATAAACATCATACAATGTGGTTTGAAAAAATTGCATTGAAATTAGAAATAGAAAAACTTGATGAAAAAGAAAGACTTATTTTATATATGAGATATCAGTTGGATTTCAATCAAGAAAAAGTGGCGCAAAGATTAAATATTTCTCAAGTACAAGTATCTAGATTAGAAAAGAAAATCATTACAAAATTAAGAAAACATTTGAATGAATCTCATTAAGTGATATAATTCATTCAGGTGATTTTATGAATGAAAGAAAAGAAAGTACGACTTCAATTATATTGGAATATGTAAGAGTCATTGTTTTAACAGTTATTGCAACTTTTATATTTTTACAGTTTGTGCAAATATCAAGAGTTAATGGTTCAAGTATGGAAAATACTTATTTTCAAAATAATATTGTTTTGATTGATAAAGTTTTTTATAAACATAGTCAACCTAAAAGAAATGATATTATTATTGTAGATTATGATGATGGTTTAGATGATACGCTTATTATTAAACGAGTTATTGCTGTTGGTGGGGATCATCTAGATATTAAAAATAATGAAGTGTATATTAATGGTAAAAAGATAAAAGAAAGTTACATTAAAGAGAATATGAATACAGAAGATCTTTCTATTGATATTCCTAAAGGAAAAGTGTTTGTCATGGGGGATAATCGTAATCATTCTTTAGATTCTAGAAAATTAGGCTATTTTGATTTTGATAATGATGTCATTGGTAAAGTCTTTTTTAAGATTCCTTTATAGGGGTCTTTTTTTGTATAGATATGTAATAAAAAAATATCTATATGATAAACAAGCCTTAATTGTATAATTTTAAGCAAAAAAATCGAAAAATAAATCATATTTTTACTGTTTTTATTTTGCTTGTGAAAAAAATTATGGTAAGATAATGTCAATCAATAAGGCAATTTATGGGGAATCTTATTGGTGGAAAGGATGATAAAATGTCATATAAATTTAAAATTACTAGAGGAAATGCAATTCTTAACTTTTCAGAAGAATACTGTCAATCACGTTGTGAGTTGATTGAAAGCGAATCTTTTGCGCGTGTACTTAAAGGGTATGTACACGATATCAAAAGGAAGAAAACAACAGCTTATGAATACTTGAGAGAAGTTCAAAAAGAAAGTATTGATATTGTTGAAGATTTAAGAACGGTTTTTAGATTATTACTCGTTATGGATCCTAAGGAATTAGCTTCAATTTATCCTAAATTTGCTCCATATTTTAGAGATATGGATGAATTTACACAAGTAATTGAAGATATCTATTTATTCTGGCGTCGTTTACAACGTTATAGTGTGGTTTATAACGAAGAATCAAGAGGGGGATATCAAAACGTTCAATTCGCTGATGCACAAGTTAACTTTGAAGCGCTTGTTTTATCAGTATATCGATCAATTAAAAATAAATGTATTGGACAAAGTGAAAATGTTTTACGTCAAATTACTGCAGGTGTCAATGCAGGGTTACGTGTTTCAAATATGCGTTCATTTTTACCATATGAATATCGTTGTTTAGACAATATTCCATTTATTGAATCAGTTATTATTCATCCACCTTTTATTACATATTCAAAACGTAATAAAAGAGATGGTGTTTTCCCTGAAACAAAGAAAAACCCACTTGAAGATTTAAAATTTGATCCAGATCAATGGTTCTGTTATCCTGCGAAAGTAGGAAATCTATTATGTTTTGTTTATTTCAATGTCGCTTATATGGCACAAGGTGTTACTTTATGTAACTTATTCCAATTAGCAACTGAAGAAGAATATCGTAATAGAAAACCAGATATGATTTATGTTTATGGATATGAAGATGGTAAAAAACATCAATATTTCTATCAAGATGATGAAAATGATATGATGGTTGCTTTACTTTCAGCAAACGATGAATTTGATTATTTCGGTTACATGAAGAAAATGATGCTTACATTACACAATGTAAGAAAAATCAATAAAAAACAACTTCCAATCCATGGGGCAATGGTTCAAATCACTTTACAAAGTGGAGAAACAAAAAATATCGTTGTTATGGGTGATAGTGGAGCTGGTAAGTCTGAAACAATCGAACAAATTAAAGTTTATGGAGCAGCTTATATCAGAGATTTAATCACTGTTTATGATGACATGGGGTTATTATCATTAGACGAAAAAGGAACTGTTAAAACATCAGGTACAGAAATTGGGGCTTTCGTAAGACTTGATGATTTAGATGCAGGTTATAGCTTTAAAGAATTAGATAGGTCTGTTTTCATGAATCCTGATAAAGTCAATGCTCGTATCGTTATTCCAATTACAGAATATAAAGATGTAGTTGCTAAGCATGATGTTGATATGTTCTTATATGCAAACAATTATGAAGAAGATGGAGATTCATTAAGTTTCTTTGATAATGTTGATGATGCTCTTAAAGTCTTCAGAGCTGGTAATCGTATGGCTAAAGGAACAACAACTGAATATGGTTTAGTAGGAAGCTACTTTGCAAATCCATTTGGACCTGTACAAAGACAAGATCAATGTGAACCATTATTACAAGATTATTTCCAACGTATGTTTGATCAAGGGGTTAAGGTTGGACAATTACGTACTCGTTTAGGAATTAAAGGTAATGAACATAATGGTCCTAAAGAAGCAGCTACTGAAATCTTAAAATATATTACAGGTGAAAAAGAATTAAAAATGTTAGAAGATGATGAATAATCATCTTCTTTTTTTATATTTTATACTATGGAAAAGAAAAAACGTTGGTTAATTAATTTTTTATATTATGGAATTATTTTTAGTATAGGATGTTTGATAGTTTATATTTTATTTAAAAAATGTCTGATTGTCGTTTTAAGTTATTTATCCGCTATTTTATTAAAACCTTTTATTGACTTGATATTAGAAAAATTGCATATAAAAAATAAAGTTTTTACAATAATTATGACAATCATCATTTTTATTCTTTTGTATACTTGTTTCTTTCTCTTTGTTTTCTTTTCATGTCTTTTTTTTATTAAAACACTTTCTTTTCTACCAAGCTTTATAGAAACGGTTTATCAAGAACTTCTTAGCCATCAATATCTCATTTCTTTTTTTACGCAATTTTATCAACAAATTCAAACTCTCATTCAAAATATTCTTTCAACAAGTATTCATTATGTATTATCGTTTGCGATGAATATGGTTCATTTTATTGCTTGTCTGTTTATTCATTTCTTTCTAACAATACTTTTTTTATTTCATCAATCACTTATTCAAAGAAAAAAAGAAAATCTTTATACGACCCTTATATCTTCTTTTACAGAGACGTTTATTATCATTATAAAAACATATAGTATTTTATTTGTTATCACATTTATAGGGCTTTTTTTAGGCTTTCAAGTGATAGGGATCAAACAAGCATTGAATCTTTCTTTTTTTATTGCCTTCTTTGACTTTTTTCCAGTATTAGGAATTGAGATGATTATGTTTCCTTGGATCATTACTCTTGCTTTATTAAATCAAATATCTCTATCATTAAAACTATTAATTCTTTATGGAATCATTGCTTTGATAAGGAATATTTTAGAACCACATCTTTTATCTAAAAAAATCAAAATACCAGCTCTCTATATGTTTGTTGCTATGTATCTGTTTATGAAATTGATGGGTATTTGGGGGTTTATGGTTGCACCTTTTGTTTTGTTAGTTTTAAATAATTTTAGACAAAAAAATAATTTTCAAGAGATTTACAAAATAATTAAAAAAAGTCTTTGAAATTTATATATGTTTTGTTATAATAGTCGTGCAACAATGTCTAGGATATGCGAATACTCAACGTATAGCTTGGATATTGCCAAGAAATTAACATATGGAGGATAAAAGAAATGTTAACAAAACAAGAAAAACAAGCTATCATGAAAGAATATGCTACTAAAGAAGGAGATACTGGTTCTCCAGAAGTACAAATCGCTGTATTAACTGCAGATATCAACAAATTAAATGGTCACTTCAAACAACATCCAAAAGATAAACACTCAAATAGAGGTTTATTAAAGAAAATTGGTAGAAGAAGAGATTTATTAAAATACTTAAAAAATAAAGATATCGAAAGATATGCTTCTTTAGTACAAAGATTAGGATTAAGAAGATAGTTAAAAAAGCGCTTAGGCGCTTTTTTGTTAAAAGAATAAAAGGATAAAAAAAACTCTATGAAATAGGAATCATAGAGTTTTCTTTTTATTCAACTGTAACTGATTTAGCTAGGTTACGTGGTTTATCAACATCACAACCTTTAAGACCAGCTGCATAGTAAGCAATCAGTTGTAAAGGTACAGCAACTAAAACAGATTGTAAGATTGGATCAACGTCAGGTAAGATATATGTTTCTTTAACATTTCCTACTTCTTGTCCATCGATTGTAAATAAGATAACATTAGCACCACGAGCAATTGTTTCTTGAATGTTAGAAATTGTTTTAGCAGCAATATTTGGTTGTGTTGCTACAGCAATTACTAAACTTCCTTGTTCAATTAATGCAATTGGACCATGTTTTAACTCACCTGCAATATAGGCATCAGCATGGACATATGAAACTTCTTTTAATTTTAAAGCTCCTTCTAAAACAGTAGCATAATCTAAACTTCTACCAATATAATAAGCATCTTTTAAATCTTTTAAATAAGATGCATAATGTTCAAATGTTTTTTCATCTTTTAAGATGTTTTCGATATGTTGAGGTAATGAAGCAATACCTTCAATAATACGTTTATAATCTTCATTTTCATTTCCTAAAGCTTGAGAAATATACATACCAAGTAATAATAAGACAATTAATTGTGTTGTATAAGCTTTTGTTGAAGCAACAGCAATTTCAGGACCGGCACATGTATAAATTGTATGATCAGCTTCACGAGAAATAGATGATCCTAAAACGTTTGCAACTGCAATTGTTGTACACCCTTTTTCTTTAGCTAAACGTAAAGCAGCCATTGTATCAGCTGTTTCTCCTGATTGAGAAACAAAGACACACATTGTTTTTTCATCAACGATAGGATCACAATATCTAAATTCACTGGCAACTTGAGTAAAAGTAGGGATTCCTGTTAATCTTTCTAAAATGTTTGCCCCTGAAAGGCAAGCATGATAAGCTGTTCCACAAGCAACAAAGTAAGCTTTGTTGAAAGTTTTGAATTTATCATGAATGGCATCAAGCTCAGGTAAAACGATACGATCTGTTCCTTCAACACGTCCTCTTAAAGTTTCAGCAATAGCATAAGGCTGTTCATGAATTTCTTTTAACATGAATGTATCATAACCACCTTTTTGAGCAGCTTCATTATCATAAGGAATAGTAGTGATTTCTTTTTCGATAGGATTTCCGTATTGATCAAAGAAAGAAACATTTCCTTTATTTAAAATAGCAATTTCATAATCTTCTAAGAAATAAACATCTTTTGTATAATCTAAAATAGCTGGAATATCACTAGCAGCGACAGAAGCATCAGCTGTTTTTCCAATAACTAATGGACTGTCTTTTTTAGCGATAAAGACTTTATCAGGCTCAATTGTTGAAACAATACATAAAGCATAGCTTCCTTCAATTCTTGTAATAACTCTTTCTAATGCTTTTTGTAAATCTTTTTCTTTTTTATAATAATAATCCATCATATGAACAACAACTTCACTATCTGTTTCAGAATGAAATTGATATCCTTGTAAAATTAAGATTTCTTTAAGTTCTCTATAATTTTCAATAATTCCATTATGAACTAAAGAAATAGTCTCATCATTATTAGTATGAGGATGAGAGTTTAAATTTGATGGGATTCCATGAGTAGCCCATCTAGTATGACCAATCCCAACATGACCTAAAACATTTTCATCTTTTAATAAATCTTTTAAATTTTGAAGACGACCTTTAGCTTTTTTTGTAAATAAATGGTTCCCTTCAATTGTTGTAATACCCGCTGAATCATATCCACGGTATTCTAGTTTTTCTAGCCCTTGAAGTAAGAATGGTAGGGCTTCTTTGTTTGCACTAATGGCAGCAATTCCACACATAAAAAATCCTCCTTTATATATTCATATGTGTGGTTATAAAAAAGAGGATACTAGATGAATTTGTTTTACAATCACTTGTAGTTTTTGTTCATCGCTTAGGTAGTATCATACCTCTAGACCATCCGCCGAATTTTTCGATAAGTCTAGTCCTCGTCAACTGCAATGCAGTCCTGGCGCTCTATTTTCAAATCTCATTTTATAACCGCATCTATTATATAGAGTACTTATTTATAAATCAACTACAAATTTTTTAAAAAAAGAAGAAAAAAAAGAAGAAAAAATGATTTTTTTAGGCGATATAATAATGGAGGTATTTTTATGGAAAATAAAAAAAGTGAGATGTCTGTAGAATATAATATGGACGAAATGAAAAAATCATTAAAAAATTTGAAAGAAACAGAATGCTATGATGTAGAAAAGTATACCTATTCTTTGTTGCATCAAACAAGACAATTAGAATATTTTTATTGTCAATTAGTTGAAGAAGAGAATCCAGAACCTGATCAAACTTATTATCATGTTTCTCGTCGACCTATGGTTCACCAAATGGCCTATTTTAATATTGGTAGAGGATTTCCTAAAGAGTTGATGGATGGGCATTGGTGCTACGTTTTAAAAGATTTTGGATCGAAAATGCTCGTTATTCCCTGTACATCTATTAAAGAAGATTCGCCAGAAGCAACTGAATATGAATTAGATATTCGTGCAAAAATAAGAAAATATCCAATAAGGAGTCGTATGCAGTTGAGTGATATGCGTGTTGTTGATCTTCAAAGATTAGATATTAGAAAAAGATTTTGCAATGTAATTACAGATAAAAAAGAAATAGAAAATCACATAAAACATATTATTTTTGATGAAGATGATGAATATTAAAAGGTCTCACGAGGGAGACCTTTCTTTTATCTTATAAATTTAACAATCTTTTAGTATCTCTAGCGATAACTAATTCTTCGTTTGTTGGAATAACGTAAACTTTAACTTTACTATTTGGCGTAGAAATTAAACGATCACCTTTACCATTAACGTTTGCATCATCATCAATTTCAATACCTAAAGCTTCAGCTAATAAATTACAAATTTCTTTTCTTGCAAAGAATGAGTTTTCTCCAATACCTGCTGTAAAACAAATAGCATCCACTCCACCTAAAGCAATGAAGTAACGACCAATATAAGCAATAACTCTTCTAAAGAAAATATCCAAGGCAAGCTGCGCTCTTTCATTACCGTTGGCAGCAGCTTCTTGTACATCTCTAAAGTCACTTGATACACCAGAAACACCAAGTAATCCAGATTCTTTATTAAGCATCTTGATGACTTCTTTCATATCTAAACCAACTTCTTCGATTAAATAATCGATAACTGAAGGATCAACATCTCCAGAACGTGTTCCCATCATAATACCAGCAAGAGGTGTAAATCCCATAGATGTATTGATTGATTTACCATCTTTAACAGCAGTTAAAGAACCACCAGCTCCTAAGTGAGCAACGATAATACGTGAGTGTTCAGGGTTTCCCATCATTTCACGACAACGAGATGAAACATAGAAATGGCTTGTTCCATGAGCACCGTATTTACGTACTTTGTTTTCTACATAATATTTGTAAGGAATTGGATAAATATAACTTTTTGGTTCTAATGTTTGATGGAAAGCTGTATCAAATACAGCAACAGCACCAGCATTAGGAATAGCTTCTTTAAAAGCATAGTATCCAGTTAAATGAGCAGGATTGTGTAAAGGGGCTAATGATTTTAATTCATCAATTTTAGAAACAACATCTTCATCAATAATGACTGATTGATCAAAATAAGCACCACCTTGGACAACACGATGTCCAACACCTTTGATTTCATCTAGGTCCTTAACGATTTCTTTTTTGATTAAAGTGTCTAATAAAAGTTGAACAGCAACTTTATGGTTTTCGATTGGTAAAGTTGTGACATCTTTTTCTCCATTATACTTAATAGTAAAAATAGAATCTTCTAAACCAATTCTTTCAATAACACCAGAAGTAATAACAGTTTCATCATCCATTTCAAATAATTGGAATTTTAAAGATGAACTTCCAGCGTTTACGGAAATAATTTTTGACATAACATTCAAGTCCTCCTTATTAATACTTTTCTATTATAACACCGACAAGGAAGAAAAAACTATAAAAAGATTGAAAAAAAGAAGAGATTGATTTATAGTAAGACTTGCCAGGGGCGCAAAATGCTGAGAAAGGTGAAAACCTTGTCCCTTATAATCTGAACTAGGTAATGCTAGCGTAGAGAGTGCAAAATAGTTTATTTGCCTTTTTGCGTATGTAAAAAGGCTTTTATTTTGCCTCATTTAAAGGAGGATGACTATGGAAATTAAATTAACTACGAAGAATATGGCTTATATGGCAATGTTTGCGGCAATGCAAGTTGTTTTAGAATATTGCACAAAATTTTATGAGATGCCAAAAGGTGGTAACTGTGCTTTTTCACTTGTTGCAATTATTTTATGTGGCTATTTGATGAATTGGGGTTACAGTTTGATTGTTTCACTTGTTTGTTTAGGTCTACATTTTACTTTAGGACTTGCAACATTTTATGGTCCTTTATCGGTAATCTTTGATTATTTATTACCAATGGTTTTAATTGGACTTACACCACTTATTCCTTTATTAAAAGTAGGTAAGTATGAATTACCTGTTGGAATTATCGTAATGGGTGGTTTAAAAACGATTTGTCATTTGATTTCAGGATGGTATGCTTTCCAAACACCATTACAAGCAAACTTAACTTATAACTTACCTTATAATATTGCAACAATCATTGCTTGCTTTATTTTGTTTGTGATTTTATATCCAAGACTTAAAAAAGCAGTTCATTTATAAGACTCGTTTCGAGTCTTTTTTTCTTTGAAAGAAAGATGAATTTGTGTATAATGTAAATGTTAATAAGGAGTCGTTTGTTGTGGAAGATATTGTAGGAAAGAAAATCTTAATACATGGATATAAACATAATGGTAAAATACATAGATGTTGGTCAAAGGGACTTGTTTTACAAGAAACGGATGATCATTACATTGTTATTAATAATCGGACATTGGTGACAGAATCAGATGGCAGAATGTGGCATACACGTGAACCTGCTATTTGGTATATGCCCAAACATAAATGGTACAATGTAATTTGTATGATTAGAAAAACAGGAGTGTATTATTATAGTAATATTGCTTCACCAACTTTATATGATGGAGAGGCTTTAAAATATATTGATTATGATTTAGATTTAAAAGTATTTCCAGATGGAAACTATCGCATTTTAGATCAAGAAGAATATCGTCAACATGCTCGTGAAATGGGCTATAGTGATGAATTAGACAAAATTTTAAAGAAACAACTAGATGTTTTGATTGATTTAGCGGTAAAAAAGGGAGGACCATTTGATCAGAATTTTACTAAGAAATGGTATGGTTTTTATCAAGATTTAAAAGAGGGTTATTATGGAAAAAGTGATTACTATAAATAATAGAGATGAAACATTAGCTTTTGGTGAATATTTAGGAAAATTACTAAAACCGCATATGTTATTGACACTTAATGGTGATTTGGGTGCAGGCAAAACAACCTTTACTAAAGGAATAGGAAAGGGTTTAGGAATTAAAAGAATTATTAATTCACCAACTTTTACAATTTTAAAACAATATCAAGGAAATTATCAATTATCTCATTTTGATGCTTATCGCTTAGAAGGACAAAGTGAAGATTTAGGCTTTGAAGAAATTTTTGATAGTGATGATATTTGTGTGGTTGAATGGCCAGAATTTTTAGAAGATATTTTACCTCAAGAACGTTTAGCAATGACGATAAAAAGAATCGATGATGATCATAGAGAATTTATTTTAAAACCAATTGGTAAAAAATACGAAGAACTTGTAAAGGAGATTGAATATGAAAACAATTGTCATGGATAGTGCTAATAAGTATTTAGTAGTAGCTTTATATGAAAATCAAAAATGTTTAGCTTCTTTACAAGAAGAAGGAAATCGAAAGCAATCTGAGTATGCAATCGTTTATTTACAAAAATTATTACAAGAAAATCATTTAAAAATGAGCGATTTTGATGAAATGGTCATTACTATTGGACCGGGTTCTTATACTGGTGTACGTGTTGCTTTAACGATTGCGAAAACATTAAATGCAACGATGAATATTAAGGTAAAAACTGTTTCTTCTTTAAAGGCGATGGCAGGAATGAAAAAAGCTATTTCTATTTTAGATGCAAGAAGCCATAAATTATTTCTAGGAATTTACAATGAAGGAAAGGTTATTGTTGATGATTGTTTAATAAATATTGATGAATTTGAAAATTATCAAAAACAATATACTGATTATGAAATTGTTGGTGATACACATTTAGTAGGAATACCTGAAAAAGAAGTGGATCTTGCCAATCATATTTATACACTTTCTACTTTAGAAAAAGAAATAGAAAATGTTGATGGTCTTGTTCCAAGATATACTAAGGAAGTTGAGGCTAAAAAAATATGTCAATAAGAGAAATGAAAGTTGATGATTTAAAAAGAATTGTAGAATTAGAAAAAGATCTTTTTTTATCACCATGGAATGAAGAAGATTTTATACATGAATTAAAAGAAAACCCTATGGCGGGTTATTATATTCTTGAAAAAGAAAATCAAATTATTGGATACATAGGATTATGGTTTTTAGGTGATCAATGTCAAATTACAACAATTGCGACAGATCGACATTTTCAAGGACAAGGGTATGCAAGCCAACTGATGGAATACGCTCTTGAAAAAAGTGAAGAATTACATTATCAAAATGTTAATTTAGAAGTACGTGTTTCAAATGTAAAAGCAATTGCTTTATATCAAAAATTTGGGTTTAAAAATGTTGCTGTTAGAAAAAGATACTATAGCAATGGTGAAGATGCGTATTTAATGATCAAGGAATTGGAGGGATAGAGATGTCATTATTACTAGCAATTGAATCAAGTTGTGATGAAATGGCGATGGCTGTCTTAAAAGATCAAAGAGAATTTTTAAGTAGTGTCGTGGCAAGTCAAATCGACATACATGCAATGTATGGTGGTGTTGTCCCTGAAATTGCCAGCCGTAAGCATGTTGAATGTGTATCTGTTGTTTTAAAAGAAACGTTAAAACAAGCAAATATAAAAATGGAAGACCTTGATGCTATTTGTGTAACAAAAGGTCCAGGACTTGTTGGCTCTTTACATATTGGTTTACAAGTCGCTAAAACACTTTCTTTGGCTTATGATAAACCATTAATTGGGGTTCACCATATTGCAGGGCATATTTATGCAAATAATTATGAAAAAGATATTGTTTATCCAGCACTATGTCTTGTAGTCAGTGGTGGGCATACAGAGCTTGTTTTGATGAAACATCCTTATTCTTTTGAAGTGATTGGTGAAACTTTAGATGATGCTGTTGGAGAAGCATATGATAAAGTGGGAAGAGTTTTAAATCTTCCTTATCCTGGAGGACCGGTTTTAGATAAGATGGCTCATTTAGGAAAGGCAAGTTATCATTTACCTAAACCATTAGATGATGATAGTTATAATTTTAGTTTTAGTGGTTTAAAATCAGCAGTAATCAATTTAGCACATAATCATAGACAAAAAGGTTTAGAAATCAATCAAAATGATTTAGCAACGTCTTTTCAAAATGTTGTTGTTGATGTCTTGGTCGATAAAACGATTCGAGCGGCTAAAGAATATGGTGTTAAAGAAATTATGTTAGCTGGTGGGGTTTCTGCTAATAGGGGTTTAAGAGAAAAGATGAAAGAGCAAGTTGCCATGTTAGAAGACGTACAATTGTCTCTTCCACCGATGAAATGTTGTACAGATAATGCAATGATGATTGCTTTAGCAGGAAAAGTTATGTATGATAATAATAAGTTTAGTGATTTATCGCTTGGCATTAAACCACATCTTGATTTAGAATTAGAATCAATAGGAGGGGATTAGTGTGGAGAAAAAAATATCAAAAGCGACAATGTCCCGTTTTCCTGTTTATTTAAAAGCGCTTAGAAAAATGCAACATGAAGGAAAAGAAACATGTTTATCGAGTGAATTGTTTGAAATTACAGGAATACAAGATACAACAATTAGGCGTGATTTTACATATTTATCAAAAACGGATAATTTTGGTAGACGTGGAAGAGGCTATGATGTTAAACATCTTATAGATGGTTTAAGTGAAGTTTTAGGTTTACGATTAGATGAACCTATTATTTTAATTGGGGTTGGCAATTTAGGAAGTGCCATTTTAAAATATAATCGTTGGCAATATACAGTAGGTAAGATTGTTTGTGGTTATGATATGGATAAAAATAAAGAAGGGGAAAGATTTGGTGTGAAAATTTGTCATATTGACAAGTTGGAAGAAACTTTTCCAAGTGATTGTAAAATTGCTATTTTGGCGATTTCAGAAAATGTTCAAGAAACAGTGGATCGTTTAATGAAATTAGGCATTAAAGGAATTGTAGATTTTACGCATAGTCATTTTATGGTTCAAGAAGGCGTTGAAGTCCAAACAGTAGATGTTGTGGTAGCTATTCAAGAATTAGTAATTAAAATGAAATCAAATGATCAAGAATAGGGAGAGAAAAATGTTTGAATTTATTACAGTAAGAGAATTATATGAATTATATATCAATGATAGAGACCAATTAGATGGTATTGAATATGTTGAATTACAAGGATGGATCCGTACAAATAGAAATAGTGGGAAAGTCGGATTTTTAGCTTTAAATGATGGAACATATTTTAAAAATGTACAAGTTGTTTATTTAGATGAAATTATTGATAATTATGAAGAAGCTTCTCATATTTCTACAGGAAGTGCTGTTAAAGTAACTGGTAAATTAAAATTAACACCAGATGGAAAACAACCTTTTGAAATTGAAGCAACACATTTAGTGGTTGAAGGAACTTGTGATGAAGATTTCCCATTACAAAAGAAAAGACATTCTTTTGAATACATGAGAGAAATTCCTCACTTAAGACCAAGAGCAAATACTTTTTATGCAATCTTTAGATTAAGATCTGTTTTATCAATGGCTATTCATGAATTCTTCCAAAACCAAGGATTCGTTTATGTCCATACACCAATCATTACTTCAAATGATGGTGAAGGTGCTGGAGAAATGTTTAGAGCAACAACAATCGATAATACAGAATTTGATAAAGATTTCTTTGGAAAAGAAGCTTATCTTACAGTTACAGGACAATTACATGTTGAAGCTTTTGCTTTAACATATCGTGATGTTTATACATTTGGACCTGCCTTTAGAGCGGAAAATTCAAATACTTCAAGACATGCTAGTGAATTCTGGATGATTGAACCTGAAATTGCTTTTGCTGACTTAGAAGATGATATGGATTTAATTGAAGATATGGTTAAATACTGTATTGATTATGTCTTAGATAATGCACCAGAAGAAATGAAATTCTTTGAAAGCATGATTGATAAAGAATGTATCAAACGTATCAAAGCAGTTAGAGATAGTGATTTTAAACGTATGACTTATACAGAAGCAATCGATTATTTATTAAAAGCAGATGTTAAATTTGAAAATAAAGTAGAATGGGGTATGGATTTAAATTCAGAACACGAACGTTATATCTGTGAAAAAATTGTTGGTGGACCAGTATTTTTAACAGATTACCCTAAAGAAATCAAAGCATTCTATATGCGTTTAAATGATGATGGTAAAACAGTAGCTGCTTGTGATTTACTTGTTCCAGGAATTGGTGAACTTGTTGGTGGATCACAACGTGAAGAAAGATATGATGTCTTAGAAAAAATTATGGATGAAAAAGGAATGGCCAAAGAAGGATTACAATGGTACATGGATCTACGTCGTTTTGGTGGATGTAAACATGCTGGATTTGGTTTAGGATTCGATCGTTTCTTAATGTATTTAACAGGTATGCAAAATATTAGAGATGTTGAACCATTCCCAAGAACTCCAAGAAATTTAAAATTCTAAAAGCCTATTCGTTAGGCTTTTTTTTGTGTATAATATGTGGGAGGTGACACACATGAATGAATATGATTTGATGAATCTCTATTTTAATTTTATTTTTAAAGACGGTAATAAGTCATTTAGGAATGTGTATGCAAGTTACGAACAACTTGGAGAATTTAAAAATTGGTTAACAAAACAAAATATAAAATTTCCATTTGTACATCAAATTCAAAAAAATGAATGTGAGTTACTTTTTAGAAGTAAAAACTTTGAAACCTATGATACGGCTTTTAAAACAAGTTATGCACATGATTTTCATAAATATATAGCAAAGGAAAAAGAAAAATATCAAGTCATTTTATTATCGGGAATCGATCAGCAATTCTTGGAAAATTTTGATAATAGTTATAATTATGATTTGATGCGCGTTTTTTGTATAAAAAAGGCATTGAAAGAAGATATCTCTTTATATGGACCTTTTCATCTGTTTTTAAATGCTCTTTATCAAATAGATCGTTGGCCTGGTGTTTTTATATTTAAAGGAGAGCAAAGTATTTTTTATCCTGTAAAAAACATAGAGGAAGTAAAAGAATGTTTTAGACTAATAGAAACAAATAAGATTTTTGAAAAGAAATGTCAAACAAATGAAGATCAATATTTTATACAACTAAGTGATCTTCATTTAGGAACAAAGAAAACAGACAATGGACTTATTGTATTACAAGATAGTCTAGATGAACTTTATCATATGCTTCCTCATGATCATCAACTTAAATTTTTGATTACGGGTGATCTAATGAATTCGCCTAATCGTAAAAATATGTATGCAGCCTCTCATTTTATGAATCGTTTAAAAAGGAAATATCATAGTGATGTAACGTTTATTTTAGGAAATCATGATGTCATTGTTTATGGCTTGAATCTTTTAAAAAAACAAAAGACAAAAGTGGTAGCTTATTTGCTAGGAGAAAATATTAAAGTTTATCCGGATGTTAAAATGATTGTGATCAAAATAGATTCTACTTCCCAAGGAAATCTAGCAAGGGGAATGGTCGGGCAAAGACTTTTACAAGAAATTGAAGATGAGTTATTATCTATTAATCATTTAGAGGATTATACTTTGATTGCTATGATGCATCATCATTTAATGCCACTTAGAAAAGATGATTTTTTGAAAATAAAATGGAATGAAAAACTATTCATGGGGAAAATTGCTGACTCGACAAAAGCCCTTGTGGATGCTCAAGATGTAATGTATTGGTTAGAAAAACATCATGTACGTTATATTTTCCATGGACACAAGCATATTCCTTGTGTTGTAAAAAAAGGAAATACATATATTATGGCAGGAGGTTCTTCGTGTGGAGGAGGTACCAGAGAAAGAAAAAGCAGTTATTTAAGTTATAATTTATTGAAATATAATCGTAAAGATCAAGCGTTTAAGTATTGTTTTGTATTCTATGATGATCTTACAAAACAAGAAAGACATCGTGTAAAAATAAAATTATTTATGGAGGATCAAAATGAAGTTAGTAGATAAGATGAAAGATGAAAATTTAGGACTTGCAATCCTATATAACTTTACAAAAGGGTATGGGCATGTTCCAATGAGTGTTTATGATGTAGTTTTACCATTTCTTTATCATGATGGTTTTAGAAATCATTTATTTGAAGGGGTTGAAGTAGAAGAAGCCCTTACTAAATGTGTTCAAGAGGATGCTTCTTTTATTCAAAATATATTAGATACAATTGAAAAAGATAAAGAAATGACATCAAGAGCATTAGGGATTTGTCTTTTAAATAAATATTTAAGTTTTGAATTTGAAGATAATGAAATGAAAGGAATTTATCATGAAAGCTCTATTTTAGATATTAATGAAGCAATCAATTTAGGAAAATTTTTTTCAGGAAAATCTTATGAAGATATTTTAAATATTTTAAAAAAAAAGAGTTCTAGCGTTGTCTTTTTAGATAGTGTTTGTTTAGGAGATGATGTTGATCTTTCTAAGTTGAATCAATTTGGACAAGTAACGATTTATAAACAAAGTAATCCAGAAGAAGTCATTGAACGTATTAAAGAAGCAGATATCATTATTACGAATAAATGTTTACTTACCGAAGAAGTCTTACAATATGCTTCTAAAGTAAAACTTATTTGTATTACAGCAACAGGTGTCAATAATGTTGATTTAGATTATTGTCATCGTCGTGGTATTACGGTATGCAATGTGGCAGGGTATTCTTCTTTAAGTGTTGCGCAACATACTTTTGCTTTAGCTTTAGAACTTTTACATAAAAATAGTTATTATCATAATTATGTTCAAAGTGGTCAATATAGTGAAAGTGGTATGTTTAGTCATATTGGACCTTGTTTTTATGAATTACATGAAAAAACATGGGGGATTATTGGTATGGGAAATATTGGACGTACGGTTGCTAAAATTGCTGAAGCTTTTGGTTGCCAAGTTCAGTATTATTCAACAAGTGGAAAAAATACGAAGCAAGATTATCTCTCAGTTGATTTAGAAACATTATTAAAAACAAGTGATATTGTTTCTATTCATTGTCCTTTAAATGAACAAACTAAAGGATTAATTGGTGAAGAATCATTTAAGTTAATGAAAAAAGAAGCGATTTTAATTAATGTAGGACGTGGTGGTATTGTTGATGAAGAAGCACTGGTTGAAGCTTTACAAAATAATGAAATTGCCGGGGCAGGACTCGATGTTTTTGAAAGAGAACCACTTGCAAAAGAAAGTCCTTTGCTACAAATTAATGATGCTTCAAAACTTTTAATGACACCTCATATTGCATGGGCAACAGTAGAAGCAAGAAATCGTTTGTTTGATTTAGTCGTTGATAATATTCAAGGTTTTTTAAAGGGTGATTTAAAGAATGTATGTTAATGCATTCTTTTTTTGCATTTTAAAATGAATTATGTTATACTCGAAAAACTTGAGGAGAAAATGAATGAATAAATTTGAAAAATTAGGATTAAGTGAAGCATTATTAAAATCAATCAATGAATTAGGTTTTGAAAAACCAACACCTATTCAAGAAAATATTATCCCTGTTATTTTGGAAGGCTATGATGTCATTGGACAAGCACAAACAGGAACAGGAAAAACTTTGGCGTTTTCAAGTATTTTACTTACAAATTTAAAAGAAAGAAAAAAGAAACCACAAGCGTATATTTTATCACCAACAAGAGAACTTACCATGCAAATTCATGAAGAATTAAAAAAACTTGGAAAATACAGTTCTTTACGTTTTGCTTGTGTTTATGGTGGTAGTGGTATTGAAAAACAAATTAAATCGATTAAAAAAGGTGTTGATATTGTCGTAGGAACACCGGGAAGAATGATGGATTTAATGAGACGTAAAGTACTTCAACTAGATGAAGTTTCTTACGTGGTTTTAGATGAAGCTGATGAAATGTTGAATATGGGATTTGTAGAAGATATTGAAACGATTATTTCTAAGACAAATCCAGAACATACAACGATGTTGTTTTCTGCAACGATGCCAGAAGGTATTAAAAAAATTGCGAAAAATTATATGAAACCAGATTATAAGCATATTCAAGTTAAACAAAAAACAGTGACAGCTAATACAGTTAAACAATATTATTTTGAAGTTAAACAAAAAGACCGTTTTGAAACATTATGTCGTATTATTGATAGTGAAACTGTACAATCAGGAATTATTTTCTGTCGTACTAAAAGAAGCGTTGATGAAGTAACGGAACAAATGCAAAAGGCCAATTATAATGTAGAAGCGATGCATGGTGATTTAAATCAAGATCATCGTATGAGAACTTTAAAGAAATTCAAAGAGGGAACAATTCATTATTTAATTGCAACAGATGTTGCTGCTAGAGGAATTGATGTAGAAAATATTAGTCATGTTATCAACTATGAATTACCTCAAGAAGTAGATCTTTATGTACATCGTATTGGACGTACAGGGCGTGCGAATCGTGAAGGAAAAGCCTATACAATTGTTGTAGGAAAAGAAGAACGCTATTTAAAAGAGATTGAAAGAAAAACAAAATCTCATATTGAAAAATTAGAAGTACCAACATTAACACAAATTCACCAACATAAAGTAACAGAATTAATGTATAAATTAGAAGATATGATTTTACATGGAGAACATAAACCAATGAAAGATTTGGTAAATCAAATTGAAAATCATATGTTAAAAGATGTAACGGCAGCTTTAATAGAATTATCTTTAAATCAAGAAATTGGTTTTCCTTATACAAAAGAAAAACTTGAATCTTCATCAAAACGTAAAAAAGGTGCAAGTGAAGGTTATACACGTTTATTTTTAACGGTAGGATCTATGGATAAAGTAAAGAAAAAAGATATTATTCATTTCTTGGTCTCAAAGGCAAATATTAGAGAAAGTGATATTCAAGGAATTGATATTAAAAGAAAGTTTACGTTTGTAAATATTAATGATAAAGCTGTAAAAAAAGTAATGAGACATTGTCAAAAAGAAAAATTAAATGGACGAAAAGTAGAAATAGAGCAAGCAAATAGCCGTTAGGCTGTTTCTTGTTCTATTTTTTTAAAAAAAATTAAAGGCGATAGAATCAACATAATTAATAAAATTTTATGAAAGCGGTATCAATTTATACTTGAATGTAAGGGCTATCATGTGTATAATTATATTAGTTGATTAATTAGGAGGATTGATTGAAATGAAACAATATGTTTACTCATTCAAAGAAGGAAATAAAGATATGAGAGTCATCCTTGGAGGTAAAGGTGCAAACTTAGCTGAAATGACAAGCATTGGTTTACCTGTTCCACAAGGATTTACTGTATCAACAGAAGCTTGTACTGCTTATTATGAAGATGGAAAACAAATTTCACCTGAAATTTGTGCGCAAATTGATAATAAATTAGCTGAATTAGAAGCTGAAACTGGAAAAAAATTAGGAGATCCAACAAATCCATTGTTAGTATCTGTTCGTTCTGGAGCAAGAGAATCAATGCCAGGTATGATGGATACTGTTTTAAACTTAGGTTTAAATGATGAAGTAGCTACTGGATTTACTAAAATTACAAATAATGAAAGATTCGTATATGATAGTTATAGAAGATTCATTCAAATGTTCGCAGATGTTGTTATGGGATTCCCAAAAAGCTCATTTGAAAGAAAATTTGATGATATCAAAGAAGAAAAAGGGGTTGAATTTGATACAGATTTAACTGCTGAAGATTTAAAAGAAGTTGTTGCTATTTATAAAGAAGAATACAAAAAACATGCGGGAGTTGAATTCCCACAAGATCCAAAAGTTCAATTAATGGAAGCAATCAAAGCTGTATTCCGTTCATGGAACAATGATCGTGCAATCACTTACAGACGTTTAAATGATATTCCTGGTTCATGGGGAACTGCTGTAAACGTTCAACAAATGGTTTATGGTAATACAGGAGATACTTCTGGTACAGGTGTTGCCTTCACTCGTAACCCTGCAACTGGTGAAAAGAAATTATTCGGTGAATACTTAATGAATGCACAAGGTGAAGACGTTGTTGCTGGTATTCGTACACCACAACCAATTGCGACATTAAATGATGTTATGCCAGAATGTTATGAACAATTCTGTAAAGTATGTGACATTCTAGAAGAACATTATAGAGATATGCAAGATATGGAATTTACTATTGAAAATGGTAAATTATTCATGTTACAAACTCGTAATGGTAAAAGAACTGCACAAGCCGCTTTAAAAATTGCGGTTGATTTAGTAAATGAAGGAATGATTACTAAAGAACAAGCATTATTAAAAGTAGAACCAAGACAATTAGATCAATTATTACATCCAAACTTTGAAGAAACTTCATTGAAATGTGCTCAAGTTGTAGCTACAGGATTAGCTGCTTCTCCAGGTGCTGCAACAGGACGTATTTATTTCACTGCAGAAGATGTTATTGAAGCTCATAAAAATGGTGTTCAAGATATCTTATTAGTTCGTCTTGAAACTTCACCAGAAGATATCGAAGGTATGAATATTGCTCATGGTATCTTAACTATCCGTGGTGGTATGACATCACATGCAGCTGTAGTTGCTCGTGGTATGGGTACTTGTTGTGTATGTGGATGCGGAAGCTTAAGAGTTGATGAAGAAGCTAAAGTATTAATGACACCAGATGGTAAAAAATATCATGAAGGTGACTATATGTCATTAGATGGAAGTACAGGTAATGTTTACGGTGAAAGAATTAAAACTGTAGAACCTGAAATCAGTGGTGACTTTGAAACATTTATGTCATGGGCTGATGATGTACGTACATTAAAAGTTAGAACAAATGCTGATACTCCAAGAGATGCTTTACAAGCTCGTAAATTTGGGGCAGAAGGTATTGGTTTATGTAGAACAGAACATATGTTCTTCGAAGAAGAAAGAATTTTCAACTTCAGACGTATGATTACTGCTGAAACAGTAGAAGCAAGAAAAGAAGCGCTAGAAAAAATCTTACCATATCAAAGATCTGACTTTAAAGAATTATTTAAGGCAATGGAAATCTATCCGGTAACAATTCGTTTCTTGGATCCACCTTTACATGAATTCTTACCACATACAGATGAAGAAATCAGACCTTTAGCTGAAAGTTTAGGTATGACATTTGATGCGTTAAAAGCACGTGTTGAATCATTAAAAGAATTCAACCCAATGATGGGTCATCGTGGATGCCGTTTAGCAGTAACTTATCCAGAAATTGCTGAAATGCAAACAAGAGCTGTTATTGAAGCTGCAATTGCTGTTAATAAAGAAGGACAAAACGTTGTTCCAGAAATTATGATTCCATTAGTTGGAGATATTAAAGAATTAAAATATGTTAAAGATGTCGTATGTAAAACTGCTGATGCAATTATCGAAGAAGCAGGTGTTGAATTACCATATAAAGTTGGTACAATGATTGAAATTCCTCGTGCTGCATTAACTGCAGATGAAATCGCAAAAGAAGCTGAATTCTTCTCATTTGGTACAAATGACTTAACTCAAATGACTTATGGATTCTCTCGTGATGATGCTGCTAAATTCTTAAATGAATATTATACTAAGAACATCTTTGAATCTGATCCATTTGCTCACATTGATGAAAATGGTGTTGGACAATTAATGCAAATTGCTATTAATAAAGCTAAACCAGTTCGTCCAGATATTAAATTAGGTATCTGTGGTGAACATGGTGGAGATCCTAGAACTGTTGAATTCTGTCATAGAATAGGTTTAACTTATGTTTCATGTTCTCCATACCGTGTACCATTAGCACGTTTAGCTGCTGCTCAAGCTGCTGTTAAAGAAAAAATGGGTAAATAGTTTATAAGGAGGGTAGTGAAAACTACTCTCTTTTTATTTGTGTGAAATTCAATTATTGAAGTTCTCTTTTTTTAGTGAAATAATAAAAATTAGGAGATGATAAAATGACGTATGAAGAAATGATAGAAGATGAAACTTTTATTGAGGAAATGCAAACACGTATCATGTCTGATCAAGAAATGGATACTATGTATATTCCTGATGTTGAATATATGAATATTGATGGAATCAGTCGTATTTTACAAATATTAGTACCTCGTAAAAGGGTAATGGAAAATGAAAAATATCCACTAATTGTCTATGTTCAAGGGTCTGCTTGGCATAAACAAAATGTTTATCAACATGTAGGACAACTTAATTATTTATGTAAACAAGGTTTTGTTGTAGCTATTGTACAATATCGTGAAAGTGATTTAGCGCCTTTTCCAGCACAAATAGAGGATACCAAAACAGCAATTCGTTTTTTAAGAAAACATCATGAAGAATATTTTATTGATGAACAAAATGTTTTTTTATTTGGTGATTCATCAGGTGGACATGTAGCTTTAGTAAGTGGACTTACAAGTAAATTACCATTATTTAACGGTAATTTATATTCTGAATATTCTAATGAAGTACGTGCTATTATTGATTTTTATGGTGTGGTTGATATTACGATGGAAGATGGTTTCCCAACAACAGAAAATCATCAACAACCCGATAGTCCAGAAGGATATTTAATTGGAAGAAAAAATGTTTTAGAACATTTAGGTATCGCTCGCCAAACAAGTCCAATGACATATTTAGATGGTGATATTCCACCTATTTTAATTGCTCATGGAACAAAGGATCGTTTAGTTGCGTTTAAACAAAGTGTTAAACTTTATAAGGCTTTAAAAGATAAAAATAAAGAAGTTATTTTTTATCGTATGAAAGGGGCAGATCATGGTGGACCTATGTTCTTTTGTGAAGAAATGCTTGATGAAGTAATTAAATTTATAAAAAAGAGCATAGCTCATGATTAATAAATAGGAATATGGTAAAACATTAGTACAAAATGAAGCGTTAAGTGTAACTTTTTTTCTTTTGATAAAGGAGAATCAATTGTAATGCCTGCTGGGTTGCCACATGCAGTCTATGGAAAAGAACAATTTAAAATGTTATTAGTTGTTGTCTTTTAATGATTGCTATGATGAAATATCATCATAGCTTTTTTTTATGTTAAGATTGGTCTATAATAATTATAAAGGTGAGTATTATGGAAAAAATAATGTTGAATTTAAATAGTTTGGCAACGATGTTATGTACATGTGATTTATATGCGTATGATGAAGCTGCTTTAACAAATGACGAGTGGTTGGAAGTCGAAAAAAATTTAAAAGTTCATGGGTTAAATGGTCCAAGCAGTCTTTTTGGGTTAAATAGTGATGAATTAATGGACATATTAGATATTTCTGAATATAGTGCATATAAAATTGTGCGACGAATGAAATCGATACAGTTTTTTTTAAAAAAATTGCATGAATATGAACAACAAGGAATTCGTATTATTACTAAATATGATGAAGAGTATCCTCAAAATCTAATCAAGAAAATGAAAAAGAGTGCACCCCTTTGCTTATTTATTGCAGGAACATTACCGGTGAAATTTGAAGGTATTTCTATTACGGGATTGCAAACAGTTTCTAAAAAAGAAAAAGGATATGTTAAACGACTTGTTGATAAGATCAATAATGAAGATAAATGGTTGATTTCTAATGATTGTAAAGGAATTGATCAAGAAGCCTTTCATTATGGATTGCATCATCATAGTCAAATAATTTGCTTTGTTTGTGAAAATATGCTAAATAAAATACAAGAATATAAAAAGAGTATTAGAATGGGAAAGGTTGTTTTTTTAAGTGCTGTTGATCCTGCTAAAAGATTTACTGTTACTCATGCTATTGATAGAAATAGTTATGTATGTGCTTTGTCAATGTTTCAAATTGTTGTTTCAAGTAAAATAAATAGTGGTGCTACTTGGTTTACAATCATGCATAATATGCATCATAATTGGACTGTTTCATTGGTTCTTGATAATGATTGTTTTGGAAATCAAAGACTACTAGAAATGAAAACAGTACCAATTTATATAAAAAATATTGTTTCAGATACAAGTTTTGAGATGATTTATGAACTTAATAAAAAAGAAAATATAGAAGAAGTTAATATTGATCAAATGTCAATATTTGAATTTATAGGAGATACGAATGAATCAAGAATATAAAATATATAAAATTACATACTTTTTGATGGCTGTGAATGTTATTACATATCTGTATACTTCGTTAAAATATGGTTTATCAATGTCTGCTATGCAAGGGATACAAGTTGGAGGTTTTAATCCTTTGTATGTTTATTACTATCATGAATATTACCGGTTGATTACAGCTAATTTTATTCATTTTGGTTTAATGCATATTTTTTGTAATGTTTATTCTTTATATAATTTAGGAATGTTAATGGAAAAAATATTAAAAGAGAAAAAATATATTATCGTTATTGTAGTTTCGATGATTTCGACAACATTATTTTCTTATTTGTTATTTTTATTATTTAATATTGGTACAAATAGTGTGATGGGTGGTATTTCCGGTGTTATTTTTGGACTTATTGGTTCGCTTTTAGCACTATCTGTTTTATATGGTGATGTGTATAGCTATTTGTTTAAACAAATTGTTTCTAGTGTTGTATTGATGCTTTTTATTTCGGTGGCTGTTCCTTCGATTTCTTTAGTGGGTCATTTGGGCGGAATGATTGGTGGATTTGTTGCAACGTTTGTTTTAGAAAATATAGATTCAAAAAAGAAAGAAAGAATAATAAATTAGGGGGATATAATGAATTTACAAGAAAAATACAATGAATATAAACAAAGGCAAGAGGCCAAAAAGTTTTTTAACCAAAATAATGATTATCATTTATCAATAAGTGATTATATAAAAATGTTTGTTGTTGGTACAGTAATTGCTATTTTTTCAACAATTGCTTTTGATTTTATTAGTTTACAAATAGGGTGGAGCTTTTCATATTTTGATATTTTAACAGGTTATTTTACAGGTTTTATTGTTTTAAAAATAGCACGTTATGGAAGCGAAAAAGTTGGGATCATTTCAGTGATATGCTATCTACTTGGAACGCTGTTTACACCGATATTGACATATTATGCTTTTTGGGGTCAATCTCTTACTTTGATGATAGCTATTCAATTAGCGATAGGACAGTTTAGCAATCTTTTTTCTTTAGTTTTTATAGCTATTGGAGCAATGACAGCGTATATAACAAGTAAAAATTAGTAGGACTATAAGGTCCTATTTTTTATTTTTGATAGAAATAGTAAGCGAATTCATGAATTCGTGTAGTCAAAATGTTTGGAAAGTAGTATAATAATAGAAGCAAAAGGAGGAATTTTTTAATTATGGCTAAGAAATATTTGTCAATGGATGGGAACCAAGCTGCTGCTCATGTTGCATATGCATTTTCTGAAGTAGCAAGTATCTATCCAATCACACCTTCATCTCCAATGGCTGAACATGCTGAAGCATGGGCTGCAAATGGAATGAAGAATATCTTTGGGTCTCCTGTGAATGTTATTGAAATGCAATCAGAAGCAGGTGCTGCAGGTGCAGTTCATGGGGCTTTACAAGGTGGTGCTCTAGCAACTACATTTACTGCATCTCAAGGATTGTTATTAATGATCCCAAACCTTTATAAAATTGTTGGTGAAAATTTACCAGGTGTATTCCATGTTGCTGCACGTGCTTTAGCAACTCGTTCACTTAATATCTTTGGGGATCATCAAGACGTGTATGCTTGTCGTCAAACAGGTATTCCAATGATTTGTTCACACTCAGTACAAGAAGTAATGGATTTAGGAGGAGTTGCTCACTTAACAGCAATTAAAGGGTCTGTTCCAGTAATGCACTTCTTTGATGGATTTAGAACATCTCATGAAATTCAAAAAGTAGAAGTTATGGATTATGATGTATTAGAAAGCTTATTAGATAAAGAAGCTTTAGCTAAATTTAAAGCAAATGCATTAAATCCTCATACAAACCCAATTGAACGTGGGGGAGCTGAAAACGATGATATCTACTTCCAAGGTAGAGAAGCTCAAAATAAACATATCGATGCAGTTGTAGAAATCGCTGCTGATTACATGAAAAAAATCTCAGAAGTAACAGGTAGAGAATATGCACCATTTACTTATTATGGTGATCCAAATGCTGATAGAGTTATTATCGCTATGGGTTCTGTTACTGAAACAATTAAAGATACAATTGATGAAATGGCTAAATCTGGAGAAAAAGTTGGTTTAGTTAAAGTTCATTTATATCGTCCATTCTCAGCAAAATACTTATTAAAAGTATTACCTGCTTCAGCTAAGAAAATTGCGGTATTAGATCGTACAAAAGAACCAGGATCTGCTGGTGAACCATTATACTTAGATGTATGCAGTGTTGTAAAAGATGCGGATGTTTTAATTGGTGGACGTTATGGTATGGGTTCTAAAGATACAAACCCTGCTCAAATTAAAGCTGTTTATGATCATTTGAATTCTGATAATCCATTCAATAGTTTTACTATTGGTATTGTTGATGATGTTACTCATTTATCATTACCAACTGAAGAATTTAATGTAACAGGTGACTATACAGAATGTCTATTCTATGGTTTAGGATCAGATGGTACTGTATCAGCTAATAAATCATCTATTAAAATTATTGGTGATCATACAGATTTATATTCTCAAGCTTACTTTGCTTATGATAGTAAAAAAGCAGGTGGAACAACTCGTTCTAACTTAAGATTTGGGGCTTCACCAATTCGTGCTACATATTATGTAAATAATGCAGACTTTATCTCATGCTCATTAGATAATTATGTATTAAAATATGATATGTTGAAAAACTTAAAGAAAAATGGTTCATTCTTATTAAATACAGAATTCTCTAAAGAAGAAGTTGCTGACTATTTACCAAATAGAGTGAAAAAACAATTAGCTACAAAGAATGCTAAATTCTATATTATTAATGCTAATAAGATTGCTATGGAAATTGGGATGGGACGCCGTACAAATACTATTTTACAATCTGCCTTCTTTGCATTAAACCCACAAATTTTACCAATTGATAAAGCTGTTGAATATATGAAAGAAATGGCTAAAAAATCTTATAGTAAAAAAGGTGATGCCATTGTTCAATTAAACTACAAAGCAATTGATGCTGGTAAAGATGCAATTGAAGAAGTAACAGTTGATCCAAAATGGGCTGATTTAGAAATCCAAGAAACTAAGAAATTAACAGGTGATGATCATTTTGATAATTTCGTTTCTGTGATCAACGCATTAGATGGTAATGATTTACCAGTTTCAGCATTCATGGATAAATTAGATGGTTCTATGAAATCTGGAATGGCTTATATGGAAAAACGTGGAATTGCGACTATGGTCCCTCAATGGAATAAAGATGACTGTATCCAATGTAATAACTGTGTTATGGTTTGTCCTCATGCTACAATTCGTGCGTTCTTAATGACTGATGAAGAAATCGCTAATGCACCAGAAGATATCTCTAATGATGTTTTAAAACCTATGGGTAAAGGTGTTGACGGATTATCTTATAGAATTCAAGTTTCACCAGATAACTGTGTTGGATGCGGTTTATGTGTTGAACAATGTTTAGGAAATAAAAAAGGTGAAGCTTTAAAAATGGTTAATGTTCATGAAGAATTAGAACATGCTCCATTAGCTGATTATATCTATAAAGAAGTAGAATATCGTGATGATAAATATCCTACAACTACTGTAAAAGGTGTTGGATTCAAGAGACCATACTTTGAAGTATCTGGTGCTTGTCCAGGATGTGGAGAAACTCCATATTATAGATTAGCAACTCAATTATTTGGATCAGATATGATGATTGCAAATGCTACAGGATGTAGTTCAATTTATTCTGGTTCTACACCATCTACACCATTTACAACTGACAAAAATGGTCAAGGTCCAGCATGGTGTAACTCATTATTTGAAGATAATGCTGAATTTGGTTATGGTATGAAATTAGCTCAAAACTATAATGAAGCTCATATGATTCAAGTAATGGAAGAAGCTAAAGATGCTTGTGAACCCGAATTAAAAGAAACTATTGAAAAATACTTATCTGTAAAAGGACAAAGAAGCGAAGAAAAAGCAATTGTTCCAGAATTATTAAAATTAGTTGAAGCATCTTCAAATGATGCGATTAAAGAAGTTTTAGATAATAAAGGTAACTTAGTTTCTAAATCTCAATGGATTGTTGGTGGAGATGGATGGGCTTATGACATCGGTTATGGTGGATTAGATCATGTTATCGCTAATAATGAAAATGTTAATATTTTAGTATTGGATACTGAAGTATATTCAAATACAGGTGGACAATCTTCTAAATCATCTCAAGCTGGTTCAATTGCTAAATTTACTGCTGGTGGTAAAACAGGAGCTAAGAAAGATTTAGCACAAATCGCTATGGCTTACGGTCATGTTTATGTTGCACAAATTGCTATGGGTGCAAATCCTGCACAAACAATTAAAGCAATGAAAGAAGCTGAAAGTTATGATGGACCATCATTAATTATTGCTTATGCTCCATGTCAAGCACATGGTATTAAAGGTGGTTTAGCAAATCATCAAGCTGAACAAAAACGTGCAATTGATTGTGGATATTTCAACTTATTAAGATATGATCCAAGATTAGAAGAACAAGGAAAGAATCCATTACAATTAGATTCTAAGACTCCAAACTTTGATGGATTTAAAGATTACTTATTAGGTGAAAACAGATTCTCACAATTATTAAAAGTAAATCCAGAACATGCAGAACAATTAATGGCTAAATGTCAAGCTGATGCACAAAAACGTCGTGCTCGTCTAGAAAAAATGGCTCAATAATTAAAATGAAATCCATTTGGTTAATTCCAAATGGATTTTTTTGTAGTTATTAAATATAAAATAATCGATTTTTAAAAGTAATAAATTCATTCTTTAGTATCTAAAATACTCTATAAACACCAAATCATAAAAAAACAATAAAAAAAGACCAATGGGAAAAACGTTGATATAAAGGCAGAAAAAGAGTGAAAAAGAGAAAAAAATAAAAAAAGGACAAGAAAAAGCTTTACAAAAGGGAGAGAGGATGGTAATATAAATGGGCACTCGACGAGAGAGACGAGTGAGAGGACATTGAAAACTGAACAGGAAAGAATAAAACACAACGTCAATGAGAGTTTAGAAATAAACAGAAAACAAAAAAAGAGCTAAACAGACCAAAGTTGTCTGAAGAGATAGAAGGACAATGGAGAG
>NZ_JAJDKA010000090.1:0-6583 GCF_020589945.1 Faecalibacillus sp. MSK20_93
CTTTCCGCACCATATAGGGAATGAAAGGTGTGATTTAATGACCTCTTTTGAAAAATTTTTAAATTTTTTTCGGGTATGAAAAAAGCCCGCACAAAACATATAGTCTGTACGAGCCTTTAAAGCTAAAACATATTCAATTTTTAATAGTGTGCTATTAGGTGGAATTTGATTGCAAAGAATTGTACTTAAAGCTTTCCATAATGCAAGCCCCCTTAAAGCACCGTATCAATGTTGGCATGGTTTTCAAATTACTCTGAAAAATTATGAACTGTTCCTTTTGGAAATGTAATGGTCAGTCTTGTATATTCTTTTTCCGTAGAAGCAATATCCAATTTCAAGCCCAACCTATCGCATAATTTTTTCGATAGATACAGTCCCATACCCGTTGCATTTGCCTTGTTTCTATTTGAACCCGTAAAACCTTTTTCAAATACACGGGATAAATCAGACGCTTTTATTCCACAACCATTATCTTCAACCACAAGCAATATATTTGTACCATTGTCTTGACTGTATATCGTCAGCTTATTTTCTTGCTTATCAAAATACTTAATCGCATTTTGCACGATTTGAGATAGAATGAATGTCAGCCATTTTTCATCAGTATAAATGACATTTTCTATGTCATGGATATTGATAATTGCTTTTCTTTCCATAAGCGAATGACGGAATTTCAGAATGACATTATGTATCACTTCGTCTAACTGCAACTGTTTTACAAAATAGTCCTTTTCCGTATTTTCGCTTCTTGCATAGTAGAGCATTTGTTCCACTAACTGAAATATTTTGTCTGTTTCTTTTTTTAATGTGTAATTTTTTGTATTGTCAAACGTCAAAGACAATGCTCCTATCGGTATTTTAATTTCATGGACGAAACTTTCCACATATTCTTGATAGTCCTGCTTTTCCTCTGTGATTTTGCCGATTTCATCATTCATAGATTTGCAGGCTTTTTTTAGTGCGTAGCAATAGGCTTTATTTTGAAATTCTTTTGGCTTTGGTAAAACGTCTGCAATATAATAGGTTTCTTCCAGTCCGTCTACTAAATCAATAATATGTTGTGAAGCGTTACGCTTCTTCCGATACAAACACCATTGAAAAAGCCCTTGTATGCTGATGAACAGAATTACCAGCGATACAACAAACAGCGTATCTACACCGTAGAAAATCAAGAGAAATGCTACTACGGCAAGAAAGAAAAGCTGAAACAATATCTCTGTTATTTTTTCTTCTAAGAATGTAAAAAAACTCACAGTTTCCAACCCTTTCCTCGTATATTTTCCAATAAATGAACAATACCGATTTCTTTCATTTTCTTTTTTAGACGGGTCATATTAACCAATAATACATTTTCGTCTATATAATATTTGTCATTCCACAGCTTTTCCAATAGTTCTTCTTTGCTAATAACTTTATCTTCGTTCATAAAGAAGTAGTACAAAATACGAAATTCATTTCTTGTCAGTTCAATGCTTTGCTCTTGATACTTCAAAATGGATAAATGTAAATCAAGGGTACAATCTTTTTTGACAAGCTCACGGAAATTACTCGGGTTTGACAACTGCAATGCACGCTTGATCTTCTCAAGAAGAATAAGCGTGTCATACGGCTTTGTGATGAAGTCAATTCCGCCCACTTGAATACTTTTCAATTCGTCAGCATTTGTATCTCTGCTTGTTACAAAGATAATCGGTACTGGCATGACTTGTTTTATTTTCCTGCATACTTCGTAGCCATTCTCATACGGCAGGTTAATATCAAGCAGAACCAGTTCTATGGAATATTGCTTTAATTCCTCTGTCAGATTTCCAAAGTCAGTCAATAAAACTGTTTCATATCCTTGTGTGTTCAATAGTTTAGAAAGCTCCAAACGAGTGATTTCATCATCTTCGATAATCGCTATTCTCATTTCAACACCCCCTTGATTTACCATTATAATAATTCCACAGCAGGAGAGCTAGAAAAATCTAACTCTCCTCATTGATATTTCGTTTGAAACCGATATACGTCGCTATCCAGTAAATACTATAAATTAGGAAGAAGATAATTAAATTCAAGCCAAAGTACATTAGATAAAGGTGTTTATCTCCCAAAATTTGTTGATACACATTATTCAATGACGACATCATCACAAAAGAACACAATATTGCTGATATTGCAGGGACACAAAATAATATCAATAATTGTTTTCTGATTGTCTTAAATAGCGACTTATCATTTATTCCTAATCTTCGCAAGGTCAGGTAGCGATATTTGTATTTAGTAGAGTCGCTCAATGATTGAACTGCCAAAATTGTTCCTACTGCGGAAATCAAAATAAATGCAATGTACATAAACAGACTGACTACTATTGCAACCATTGCTTTTTGTTGTTCTATTTCTGCACCTCTTACGTTTACTCTATACGACTCATCATTTATTTCTCCATTTTCATCAACCTTTACTAATTGATGTTGCATATCTTCTTTTATCTTATTTTCTAATTCTGCGTCTGTATCTTCTTTTGTATCTATAATCAAATGATTTTCTGATACTTCAAGTCCTTGAACATATTTATCTGGAAGTACAACAACAAATCTGCCAGTATTAGTTATAGAGTTCCAATAAGACTTAGTGTCATATCCTTTTAATTTCAAATTTTTATTTGCTACTGTTATGGTTTCAATGTCTTTGTTATCTTCAACCTCATATGCAAACTTGCTATTTGTAACTATATAGTATTCGTTATCATTTAAAGAAAGCAACGGCATCTTTCTTAATTCTAGTAACCTATTATAATCACTTAACTTCAAGACTGGGTCAAAATCATAATATTCTGATTGGAAGAATTTTTGTACCTGATGATTCGGCTCTTTATAAATGTCGTACTCAATGGTATTATCAATCGTATATTCTTCTTCAATTACTCGAATATATTCATCAAATACCTGCTTATCATCAAAGAGTTGTATATCATATGGTGCATTTAAATTCACGCTGATATCATACGAAGCTTTGTTGATACTAGAATAATTCAGAGCCAGCAGTGAAGTTAAAATCAACATAGACAATGTACCAAATGTGAAGCTCATTGTTCTTGCTTTAGAAGCAAATGTTCTTGCTACAAACAGATTGTCATTTTGATATTTCATTTTTTTATTCTTTAACAAAACAGTCAAGAACATATCTGCACAAGTTGTAGATATACCATAAATGCTGATAATCAACATGATTACGCTTACCATCAAACAGGTAAGTGTTTCTTGCTTATTAAAATTATCCATAGTACAACGTGAATTCCAGAGAAAAAGAGAAATCGCACCAAGAATAATACTTAAAACAAAAATGACATTTCTTTTTTTACTGTCACGGAACATTTTCTTTTCATTTTGTTTATCAAAGTAAAGAAAATCACGTATCGTCATTTTACTTATTCTTCTTAATAGATTAAGTAAAACCAAAACATAAATAGTTAAAAAATAAATTATCAATAGTCCAATAGAAACAAAATTCAAAGAAATAAAGAGAGTTTTTGGAATACCCAGTAAGTTTACAATTACTAACGACACAAACTGGCTGAATAAAAAGCCAATAGGAATAGCTAATACAATTGCTAAAATTCCCAACAGTATATTTTCAATTACAACTAAGTGGGCAATTTCTTTTTTCTTAATGCCAAGAAGCATATATGTTCCTAATTCTTTACTTCTTTTTTCAAACATAAATTTCGTTGTATAGTTGATCAAAAAGCATATCACAAAAATAATAAGAATATTTACAGCGAACAATGAATTCTTAAATGCATCCATACTGGAACATAACTTTACAATTTCATCAGAATTTGCCACCAAATTAAAAGCAAATATAAGAGAAAAGGATGCAGTAACGGTTATCAGATAAATCAAATAATCTTTAATATTTCTTTTTGTATTTCTATACGCTAACTTACCTAACATTTCCCACTTCACCTCCGAGCAAGGTTAATATATCCAGTATTTCATTGAAGAAATCTTTTCTGCTTTTTTCCCCTCTGAAAATTTCATTGAATATTTTACCGTCTTTCAAGAACAAAATACGTTCACAGAAAGACGCACTAAACGGGTCATGTGTTACCATTAAAATAGTAGCCTGCATTTTCTTGTTGATTTCAGACATTGTTTCCAGTAATAATCTGGAAGCTTTTGAGTCCAAAGCTCCCGTCGGTTCATCAGCTAAAATCAGTTTCGGTTCATTGATTAAGGCTCTAGCACAAGCACAACGCTGTTTTTGTCCGCCAGAAACTTCATAAGGAAATTTCGATAAAATATCACGAATACCCAATTTATCGGCGATAGCATGAACTCTTTTCTCAATATCAGTAGGGTTCTGTTTGTTGATAACCAATGATAAAGAAATGTTTTCTCCAATCGTTAAAGTATCTAAAAGGTTGAAATCTTGAAAAATGAACCCTAAATTTTCACGTCTGAAATCAGCAAAATCTTTATCCTTGATTTTGGTAATATCTTGATTATTGACTGTAATGTGTCCGCTGGTTACAGTATCAATCGTAGAGATACAGTTTAATAGGGTAGTCTTTCCAGAACCACTAGCTCCCATGATTGCGACAAATTCGCCCTTATCTACATACATAGAAATACCGTCTACTGCCTTTGTGATATTTCCAGAGTTACCCCCGTAGTATTTTTTTACTTGCTCTAAATTTAAAATGTGTTCCATTAAAAATCGCTCCTTTCTTCCTGCCACATTTATTTGTTTTGGAATACAATTAAATTATAGCAAGGGCAGTATTCAATTACACTTACAGTTTTGAAAGTAAACAGAGAGTAAAAGAGCCGTGATAATGCAGATCACAATTTTGTGAAGCATTTCCACGACCCTTTTATTATAATTTTGCCTTTGTCTTTTTCGTAATGATATAAATATATTCTTCTGGTGTAGGGCGTTTATTCCCAAAATACTTTTTGAAATTTGCCTGCACCTCTGGGTCGGTGCTATTCATAGCTTCATCAATCGTAGCTTCAATATCCGCCCGAACATCAGCCAATGATACACCGCCAGCTTTTGCACCAGCTTTCAATGCCTTTTTTATATCTCTTTTGTTCAGTCCTATCATATTCATACCTCAATTCTACTTTTTAAAGCTAATAAGTTTTCCGTTGTATTTTACAATGATGAATATGATATAAAACACTCCTACAAAAATCAAAATAAGACCTATGTAATAGCCTAATTCAGAATGAGAGATTAAATTGATAATCGGCATAACAAGAATACCAATACTAACCAGTAAAGTGCCTATTCCTATTTTTTTTGTAAACACCTTTTTATCTTTAGGGTCAAGTTGTGTATAATGATAACCATGTAATAAAGTAATATTCTCTTTTATTCCTATTTGATAAGATATAAAAAGTAAAAACAATCCTATAACTATTTCAACAATCAATTCCTCTAATTCCATAATCGTTCTCTCCTTTAATCAAAATAAAATAATTCTTCAAATTTTTTATCTAAAGCTATACAAAGCACTAATGCCAATTTTGCTGTTGGATTGAATTGTCCAGTTTCAATAGAACTAATTGTATTCCGAGAAACCCCGACTAGTTCAGCTAATTCTGTTTGTGATAATTTTTTTTCTTTTCGTACAGTTTTTAATCTGTTTCGCAAAATTAAATGTTCGTCCATTCTATAAACCTATCATTAAAAATTTATAAAAGTAATACCCCATAAATAGAAGAAAGAATAAAGCAATAACAAATTTGGATTTATTTTTTGAAATATGTGCTTCATAACCCATAGAGCCAAATGCCACAGACCCAATAATTGTCATTATGTCATAGTAAGGTTCTTTACAAACTGCTTTAATGAAAAGAATTAAAATGCAGATAAATAAAACAAACATTAAGCCAAAAGATTTCCCTTGAAGTTTAATATGTTTTTCGTATTCATCAAGATATAGATTCTCTTTTTTGTTTTGTGATAGTATTTTTTCTTTATCCATTATATAACGCTCCTTTCAAATAATACCAAGTACACTTGTCATTTATATTATAGCATTCGGTCATTACAAGTCAATATTTTTGCACAGTTTTCTTGTCGTTTTGTAAAAGCGTGCAAATCTGATAGGAAATGCACGCTATATCATTTATCCTACAATCTTCCAGTTACTATCCTTATGTAGCACAAGCTCATACTGCGATACCTGCGTCGCTTTTGTCTGATTATCAATGAATTTTACCGCAACCTTGACTTTCACATTGTCGCCGTCCTTTATAAAGATAGGGTTTACCAGTTCAGAATAAAGGTAGTCCCTGCCGATAGGTTCAATCACATTTCCCAATACATAGTAAGCAAGCTCTTTTTCCGTCGCTGTTGGGTACAGCTTAAAGAATGTTTCCAGAAAAGCGGTAGCGTCATTTACCGTATCAGCGTCCACGCTTGCGTCTGCTTCTGGTGTCTTAGGCTCATAGTCTGATTTTTCAACTGCTGGTGCAAGGGTAGGGTTTTGAACGATTACCATATCCCCGTCTGCGTCCACATAGACTTTTACAGTATAGGTTGCTTTCACATTGCTTGTCTGTTCTCCCTCTTTTATCTGCTGATCTAC
>NZ_JAJDKA010000091.1:0-6510 GCF_020589945.1 Faecalibacillus sp. MSK20_93
TATGAACATCTATGGAAAAACTTATTATGAAGGCTATATGGTTACTGGTTGGTTAACTTTAGGTAGTGATTGGTATTATTTTGATAGTACAGGTAAAAGACTTACAGGATTACAAAAAGTAGGAAACAATTTGTTTTATTTTAATGATAGTGGTAAAATGCAAACAGGTTGGCAAAAAGTCAGCAATAAATGGTACTATTTTGATGATTCAGGCTATGGACAAAGTGGCTGGAAGAAACTAGGGAATACATGGTTTTATTTTAATAGCCAATATCAAATGTTAACAGGTTGGCAAAGAATTAATGGTAAGTGGTACTATTTAAGTACAGGTGTTATGGAAATATATGGGAAAACTTATTATGAAGGTTATATGGTTACTGGATGGCTTCAATTAGAGAATAAGTGGTATTATTTAAAAAGTGATGGTTCGATGGTAACAGGTTATTATAAAGTTGGAAATAAGACATATTATTTTAATAGCAGTGGTGTTATGCAGTAATAATATTTTTAGGGGGAGGAAAGATTTTGAAAAAGTTTTTTGGTTATTTGTTTTTGGTTTTTGGAATGGCTTTTGCATTGAGTTATTTTCAAAATAGTTCTGTAAATGCATTAGATGGAAGTTATGATGATGCAATTATGGGACAAAGTAGTCATATTGATCAAGATGAAAATAAAATAGAAGATGCAAAGGAAGAAAATTCTTATAGTTTACGAACTATGATTCAAAATGGTTGGTTTTATCAAGGAAATAAAAAATGTTTTCGTGATAATGATGGTCATGTTATTGGTGAAAATGTTAAAAAGGTTATTGATGTTTCACAATACAATGGTCATATTGATTGGAGTAAAGTAAGTAAAACAGATGTAGATGGTGTTATTATTAGAATTGTTTCTCATAAGGGTGGATATTATCATATTGATAAACAATTTGAAAATAATTTAAATGGTTGTAGAAAATATAATATTCCTTTTGGAATCTATATTTATGATTATTCAAATAATGTAACAGATGCTGATAATGAAGCAAAAATGATTTTAAATTATTTATCAATATATAAAATTTCACCTTCAGAACTTTCATATCCTGTTTATTTAGATATGGAAAGACCTGAATTATCAACAACAACGAATGAATTAGTTGTTGATGCATTTGTTAATAAATTAGCAAATAGTAATTATAATACGAAGGTTTATAGCTATCGTTCACTTTTACAAACAAAATTAAATAGTCCAACTATTTATCAACATGTAGATTGGGTAGCTGCTTATACATCATCATTAGGATTTAGTAATAATTGGTATAGAGGTCCTAAAGGATGGCAATATAGCAATGGAGCATTTGTTGATGGTATTAGTGGTTATGTAGATATGAGTGTTTGGTATGATCAAGGTGTTTCTAAATATGATTATGTAGGATGGAAATATTATTATGATCATTGGTATTATGGAAGTAGTAAAAATATTCTACAAATCGGTTGGGAAAAGATTAATGGAAAATGGTATTATTTTAATACTAATGGAATTATGGCCACTGGTTGGATCAGTTTAAATGGTGAATGGTATTATTTAACAAGTAATGGTGATATGGTTACTGGTGCACAAACTATAAACAATAAAGAATACTATTTTACTAGTGAAGGTGTAATGGTCAGAGGATGGCATAAGGAAAATGATAAATGGAAATATTATAGTCCTAAGAAAATGTCAATCTATGGAAGAACATTTGTAGAAGGTGAAAAGGTAACAGGTTGGTTACCAATAAATGATAAATGGTATTATATAGCTGAAGATGGTTATATGGTTACTGGTATTTATAAAGTTGGAAATAGAAAATATCTTTTTATGGAAGATGGTTCTATGAAAACTGGATGGTTTAAAGTAGATGATACTTGGTATTATATTTCTTCTGATGGTGAATTAAGAGCACAATGGGTCAAATCATTAAGTAATTGGTATTATGTAAATGATGAAGGATTGATTCTTACAGGAGATCAAGTTATTAATGGAAGACAATATTATTTCAATGAAGATGGTATTATGTACACAGGATGGATGCAAGTAGGAAATCAATGGAAATATTATAGTCAAGGAACATTAAAAATCTATGGAAAAACATTTGTAGATGGTGAAAAGGTAACAGGATGGTTACCATTAGGGAATAGATGGTACTATATAGCAAATGATGATTATATGGTTACTGGATATTATAAAGTAGGAAATAGTACTTATTATTTTGATGAAAGTGGATTAATGAAAACAGGATGGTTTAAAATCAATGGTGAAGATTATTATGCAGCTTCATCTGGAGCTATTCAAGCACAATGGGTCAAATCATTAAGTAATTGGTATTATGTAGATGTTGATGGAAAAATGGTTACTGGTTATCAAACAATTAATGGTGCGAAGTATTATTTTGCAAGTAGTGGATTAATGCAAAAAGATTGGTTTAAAATCAATGGTGAAGACTATTATGCAGCTTCATCTGGAGCTATTCAAGCACAATGGGTCAAATCATTAAGTAATTGGTATTATGTAGATGTTGATGGAAAAATGGTTACTGGTTATCAAACAATTAATGGTGCGAAGTATTATTTTGCAAGTAGTGGATTAATGCAAAAAGATTGGTTTAAGATCAATGGTGAAGACTATTATGCAGCTTCATCAGGAACTATCCAAGCACAATGGGTCAAATCAGGAAGAAACTGGTATTATGTAGATACTGATGGAAAGATGGTTACTGGAGATTATATAATTGATGGAACGGTCAATCGTTTTGATAACCAAGGTCTTTGGATGAATTAAATAAATTAAAAACCGATCTTACTCATTGTTTTGAGTAAAAATCGGTTTTTGTTTGGAAGGGAATATATATGAAAGAGAAAACGAAAAGAAATTCGTCTATTGAATTATTAAGAATTATTTCAATGATTGGTGTCGTTATTTTACATTATAATAATGCAAGTATGGGTGGTGCATTAGGAATGGTTTTAGATGGCAGTCCTAATCAATATTATTTATATTTAATAGAAAGTTTATTTGTTTGTGCAGTTAATGTTTTTGTAATGATTTCAGCGTATTTTCTAGCTTGTAATCAAAATAGAAAATTAATTAAGATACTAGAATTATTTGTACAAGTTATCGTATTTAATTTAGTTTTTTATGTTTTTGGAGTATTAAGAGGTCATAAAGTATTTACAGTAAGTTCATTGATTAGTAGTTTATTACCCGCTAATTACTTTTTAATACTTTATTCTGTATTATATATTATTAGTCCATATCTTAATTTAATTATTAAACAACTTAATAAAGAACAATTTAAACGCTTATTAATTATACTCATGCTTATTTTTTCAGTTTGGACAATTGTTATAGATGTTGCTGAAAATGTAACAGGAAATACATATTTAGGATTAAGTACTATTGGAATGTATGGAAGTCAATATGGTTATACAATTATTAACTTTGTTTTGGTATATTTTGTAGGAGCATATCTTCGTGTAAATAAAATAACATTATCTAAGAAAAAAGCAGGTATGTGGATTATAAGATGTTTAGCATTTTTATATGCTTTTTCAATGATGGAACATGTTTTACATTTACAATATACAGCAACATGGTATTATAATAATCCAATTATTATCTTAATGTCTGCTTATATTCTTTTATTCTTTATGGATATTCATTTTGAAAGTAAAATAATCAATGAATTAGCTAAAGCTGCTTTTACATGTTTTTTATTTCATGAATTCTTATTAAGACATATTAGAATTGAACAATTTGTTAATAGAGGTATTTTGATTTTAATTGTACATCAATTAGGATCAGCATTAATTATTTATCTTATTTCATACATTGTTTATAAAATATATCATTTATGTTCACATTGGTTCTTTAAACTTATTGAACCTTACATTAATAAAATCAATATTTCAGTTGAAAAGAGGTAACTGTGTTACCTCTTTTGCTTTTTAGAATGAAAAAATGTCGTTTGGTTTTAGATAAGGAGTATTGCATTCAGTTATGATATAATAAGTCTATGAAATATTTATGGGGAGGATAAAACATGAGTAGGAATTTTAAAAAGATTGCTGTAGCATCAGCTCTTGTTGCAGCAACAACATTACCAACTACGATGGTTAGTGCATTAGAAACAAATGTGAAAAATGATTCTAATACACCTGTCACTTTAAGTAGTGAAAGACGTGGCTGGTATGAAGAGTATGGATACAAATATTATTATGATGATAATGGTGAATTACTAAAAGGGCTTCAAGAAATTGATGGGAATACGTATTATTTTTATAGCTATGATGGTCATATGGCATATTCTTCTTGGTATGATGAAGATACAATTACAGATAATGGGTTGATTGTCACTGTTGATAAAAGTGGTATTGTAACGAATCATGCAAATATTGTTGCTGGAGATTGGACACATTATGGGGGTAGATGGTATTACTATGATGCTGATATGAATCCTTATATAGGAGTTAAAACAATTAATGGTATTAAATATTATTTTGAATGGGAAGGTAGATTAGCAACACGTACTTATGAAGGAATATGGGTAATTACATTTAATAGGCAACTTATTGCTTATAATCAAAATGGTGTTGTTACTGATCAACAAGATATTGTAGGAAATAAATGGATTAAAGTTAATAATAAATGGTATTATTTTGATAAAAATTTAAATCCATATCAAGGAGTTCAAAAAGTTGATGGTGTGGAATACTTCTTTTGGAGTGATGGACAATTAGCAACATATGATTATGATGGTATTTCTACAGCAACTTCTAATAATTATTTAGTTAGTTATAATAAAAATGGTATTGTTATAGAAAAAGTAAAAATTGAAGGAAATAAATGGATCAAGTTTAATAATAATTGGTATTACTATGATCAAGATTTATATCCATATCAAGGAATTCATACAATTGGAGATGCAACTTATTATTTTTTGAGTAATGGACAACTTGCAACTTCAGGTTTTGAAGGAAATATTACAACAGTTAGAGAAGGAAATAAATATTATGCCTATGATTATACTGGAAAAGTTGTAGAACAAGTAGATATTGTAGGAAATAAATGGATTGAATTTAATGGTGGAAAATATTATTTTGATTCTGAATTAACTCCATATTCAGGAATTCAAACAATTGATGGTGTAGAATATTACTTTAATTATGGGCAATTAGCTGAATATTTGGATGAAGTTGTTACATCAGGAGATACACTTGCTTATGTAAGAGATGGAAAAGTTATTGAAAAAGCTAAATTTAAAGATAATGAATTGATTTATTTAAATGGTAATTGTTATTACTATTATTTAAATGATGCAGGTTATTATTATCCATATGATGGAGAATATACTGTAGATGGAAAATCTTTGTATTTTATTTATGGTATGCTTCAAACAAGTGACAGTGATGAAATATTAACTGATTATCGAAATGATTATCTTTATGCTTATAATAATAAAGGTGAAATTGTAGATAAGGTTAAGAGAGTAGCTGGATGGAATGAAATTGGAAATGATTGGTACTATGTTTCAAGTGAAATGAATTTTGTAGATGGTATTTATACTGTTAATGGAAAAGAATATTATTTTGAAAATGGTAGATTAATAAAATCTTCTAATGGAATATCTGTTGTTTCATCATATAGAGATGAAAATGATAAAATAGTAACTTATGTCATTGCATATAATAGCGAAGGTGTTGTTGTTGAAAAGAAAAAAGCAGTAGCTAATACATGGATTCAACTTAGAGGAAAATGGTATTACTATGATAAAAACTTGAATGAAGCAGAAGGTATAGAAACTATAAATGGTGTTAAATATATTTTCTCATGGGGAGAATTATTAACAGCATCTGGAAATAATATAGAAGTTACAACTGCTTATGAAAAAGGGAAAATGCTTTTAGTTGCCTATGATAAAAATGGTATCGTTAAAGAAACTACAGTATTAACATCAAGAAAACTTACAGAATTTATAGGTAATAAATATTTATATGACAGATATTATGAACCATGTACAGGATGGCAAGAAGTAGATGGAACTAAATATCATTTTGATGCTGATGGTAAAATGACAACTGGATGGTTAGAAGAAGAAAAAACTTGGTATTATTTAGATAAAGATGGTCAAAAAACAACTGGTTGGTTAACATTAAGTGGTAAAAAATATTACTTTGATAAAGAAGGAAAAATGGTTACAGGAACTGTAAACGTTGATGGAAAAGATTATACATTTAATGAAAATGGTGAATTAAATGTAGAAACTCCTGAAGTAAAATCAGGATGGGTACAATCAGGTAATAAATGGTATTACTATGACAATAACCAAAAAGTAACGGGATATCAAACAATCGAAGGAAAGAAATATTACTTCGATGCTAACGGAGTAATGCAAACAGGATGGTTCAAGATTGACAATGCTGATTACTATGCAACATCTAGTGGAGCTATCAATGCACAATGGGTAGGATCAGGAAATAACTGGTACTA
>NZ_JAJDKA010000092.1:0-6007 GCF_020589945.1 Faecalibacillus sp. MSK20_93
CTTCAAATGGATTATATCTTCCTCCACCTAGTGGTGCCCATGCTTCAGGAATAACATCATAATATTTCATTGTTTCTATTGCTTTTTCTTGTGTATAGTATGGATGAAGTTCTACTTGATTGACCATTGGTTTGATTTCTACTGTATTTACAAAATTGACAAGAATATGTGCATAAAAGTTTGAAACACCAATTGCTTTTAACTTACCTTCTTTATACGCATCTTCCATGGCCCTCCAGGCACTAAAATAATCTCCCATCGCTTGATGTAATAAATATAAATCTAAATAACCTAAACCACTTTTTTCAATAGAAGCATCAATTGCTTGTTTAGCCATTTCATAATTTTGCATATCTTGAACCCACATTTTAGAAGTAATAAATAAATCTTCTCTTGTGCAAATTCCTTCAGCAATTGCTCTTTTAACGCCTGCACCAACCGCATCTTCATTGGTATAAGAGGCAGCCGTATCAATTAAACGATATCCTGCTTTAATTGCTTGATATACTGATTCTTCACATTCTTTTTTATCTGGTACTCTAAAGACACCAAATCCAATTGTAGGAATTTTTAATCCGTTATTTAATGTTTGATATTCCATAATATGACCTCTTTTCTTACTTATATTTTGAAACAAAGTACTCTAAATGTACAATATCAATTTTGCAATCTACTATAACTTTGTTGCATAGAAAAAACTTGGTTTTTAACCAAGTTTAGCTTTCTTCAATAACACCCATTAATTCTAATAATCTATTTAAATCATCTGTGTCAGAGTATTTAATTGTAATAGACTTATCATCTACTTTGATTCTCGTACGATATTTTTTTCTAAGTAATCCTTCAACATATTGATATTCTTTAGATTTTTCAACCTTAGGTTTATTCTTTCTAGCTTCTTGAAGTTCAAAGCCTTTCACAATATTTTCAACATCTCTAACAGATAACTTTTCATCAATAACTCTTTTAGCAATCTTTAATGCTCTTTCTTTATCCAATGTAATTAAAGCTCTTGCATGTCCCATTGATAAAGAACCATCTAATACATATTCTTGAATCTTTTCAGGTAAGTTCAATAATCTAAGTGTATTTGTAATATGTGTTCTTGATTTTCCAATACGTTTAGCTAATTCATTTTGTGTAAGTTTAAGTTTTTCCATCATCGTTTGATAAGCTTGTGCTTCTTCGATGGCATTTAAATCTTCTCTTTGAATATTTTCTAATAAAGCAATTTCCATCATTTGTTGATCACTAAAATCAACAATAATTGCTGGAACTTCTTCTAAATGTGCCATTCTTGCTGCACGGCATCTTCTTTCACCAGCAACAATTTCATATCCTTGAACAGATTTCTTTAAAATTACTGGTTGGAAAATACCATGTTCTTGAATTGATAAAGCAAGTTCATTTAAAGCTTGTTCATCAAATACTTTTCTTGGTTGATAAGGATTAGGTCTAATTTCATCTAATTTGATTTTTTCTTGACTACTTTCAGGTGTATTATGTTCAATATCATCAATTAATGATGTAATATCTCCACCAAAAATAGCATCTAATCCTTTATTTAATTTTTTCTTTTTCTCAGCCATTTCTACTCAACACTTCCTTTGCAAGTTCTTTATAAGCTTGAGCCCCAACAGAAGATCCATCATAATCAAAAATACAGATTCCTGCACTTGGTGCTTCAGATAATTTAATATTTCTTGGAATAACAGTTTTATAAACTTTTTCTTTAAAATACTTTCTTACTTCTTGAGAAACTTCCAATCCTAAATTTGTACGTTGATCTAACATTGTTAATAATAAACCTTCAATAGAAAGTTTTTTATTAAAATGATTTTGAGTTAATTTAATTGTATTTAACAATTGTGTTAAACCTTCAAGTGCATAGTATTCACATTGTACTGGGATAAGTACTGTATCACATGAAGTTAATGCATTTGTATTTAATAAACCAAGGGCTGGTGGACAATCAATAAAAACAAAGTCATAATAATCTTTAATTTTATCTAATGATTGTTTTAAACGCACTTCTCTCCCTTGTTTTACATGTGCTAATTCTAAATCGATTCCTGCAAGATCTATTTCTCCTGGTGCAACATCTAGATTTTCAATATAAGAATGTTGAATTACTTTTTCTAAACCAACTTCTCCTGTTAAAACATGATATGTTGATAATTCAATATAATCTCTATCGATACCAATACCTTGTGTTGCATTTGCTTGAGGATCCATATCTATAAGTAACACTTTATAATTCATCTTCGCAAGTGCAGCTGATAAATTAACGCTTGTCGTTGTTTTACCAACACCACCCTTTTGATTTGTAATTGCTATAACCTTCGACATCTTTACACCCCTTTATGTCCTATCGTTTGTCCTAGTAATACTCTTGTTTCAATGTTCTCACTAGAATTATTTATAATATCATCATCTATTTTGACAGTATCTTTTTTCAAAATCATTACAACTGTCGATCCACCAAATTCAAAATAACCTTTTTCTTCTCCTTTAGTAGCAATACTATGTTTATAATTGACAATTTTACCAACCATCATTGCTCCTACTTCCATTTGAATCATTCTACCAAAGTTATTTGAATCAATCACAGTGTACTCTCTACTATTCATTTTGTATATAGGATAATAATCATTTGCGATAGGATTAACAGTATGAAAAATACCTTTGATTTTCTTATGGGAAACAATTTGACCATCATCTACATAACTATAACGATGATAATCATCAACAGCTAAACGAAATACAAGACATATTCCACCATCATATTCTTTAGCTAATGTTTCATCTTGTAATAAATCTTTTAATTGGTATTTTGTATCCTTGATTTCTAAAATCGTATCATCATTTATTGGATAATAAGTAAGTTTACTATCAGCAGGTGCCATCAATACATCTTTAGAGTCGTCAAATGGTCTTTGACCATCCTTTATTCTTCTTGTAAAGAAATCGTTATAACTTTTATATTTCTTTTCTTCATATTGACTCATATCAATATCATTATTTTTAATAAACGAAGAAATACTTGTCTTTGAAAATGGTGAAGACATATATAAACCACCTAAGTGCGTAACAAATGGTGATACTAAGATTTTTAAAGCACATCTACCAGCAGATGTGCTATATAATTTTTTTAATAATTTATTTTGACCCTCTAATTCTTTAACGATATGTCCTTGACGATCTTTAATCATGAAAAACAAAGAATTTGCACAAGTTCTACAACAACTAGAACACCAAGTGCAATAAGTCCTTTCCCTTTTAATTTTGGCACTTTAAAATCAACAACAAATAAAATACCTGTAATTAACATTAAAGTTCCATATAAGTAATCTAAACCAAAAATAACATATCTTAAAGCAAATGCAAAAGGTAAAATAAAGGCTGAAGTTGTAACTGGTAAACCTTGATAATACTTTCTTTTTTCTGTTGTTTGTTGCTGTCTTGTTTCTTCAGTAACATTAAAATAAGCTAAACGAATAACTGCTGCTAATACATAAAGTATTTCAATAGCAAGCCATCCTACTGAAGATAATCCTAAATTATATCCTAGTATTGCTGGAAAAACACCAAAAGAAATAAGATCACATAAAGAATCTATTTGAATTCCAAACTTCTTTTCTTCTTCTGTACGATTTTTCTTACTTCTTGCGACCATTCCATCGAAGGTATCACAAATACCACACATCATTAAACAAATAAATGACCATTGATAAAGTCCAATGACTGATAAGTGGATTCCTACCATTGCAAAAACTAATGATAAATATGTAAGAATGACAGTATAACTATAAAATCCTATCATATTCTACTCCCTCTATAATTAACGAAAATATTATAGCATAATTTTATCTAATTATGTAGTGTATATCGTCTTATTCATATTTTTGAAAATTTCTATTTTCATTCAAATCTTTATATAAAATAATTTCATCTTTTTCTAAACTTTGTTTAACATCTATAATTCTTTGATTAGACGATCCTCTAAACTTTAAACTTAAATCTTTAAGTTCTTCAATAAACTTACCATCTACTAGAACATCGATATAAGATAACAATTCATCAGTTACTTCACATCTTGCTCGACTTTCACTTAAAAGTTCTTGATCAAAGAGATAACCTGTATAACACCAAATATCCTTTTGTGGATAAAGTTCTTTCACTCTTTTAATAAACGGTAATAACGCTCTTTGATTACTTGGTTCCATTGGTTCTCCTCCAAGTAAAGACAATCCTGTTATATGTTCTGGTTTTAAATAATCAATAATTAAATCTTCTACTTCTTGATTAAACTCTTTTCCATATTTAAAATCCCATGTCATTTGATTAAAACAATTCTTACAGTGATGCGTGCATCCTGATACAAATAAAGAAACTCTAACTCCTAAGCCATTAGCGATATCAAAATTCTTAATTTCTGCATAATTCATTTCAATTCCTCTTTTCATATTTTCCTATTATACAACAATTCTTTATAGATTCTATTGATATAATAAAAAGGATGTATCATCCTTTAACATAAACCTCTATATTTTATAAGTTCTCCAATATTTCCTTGATATAAACACTCTAATTCTTCAAATAATAAATAATCCGATGGTTTCATTAAACAAGGAAGCTTAGGTAATTCTATAGCTTGACTATAAGCCAAGATTTCACTTACAAATTCTGAACAGAAATAATAATGATTTCTACGATAAGGAACTTCCAATTTACATAAGATCAATCCCATTAAATTATATTTATAATCTTGAGAATGATTTAAAATAGATTCTAAAATAAATTTTGCCTTATAATATATCTCTTTCTTAACAGTAAGTTTATATAATGCACAAGGAATATGTTGATTTTTATTATAGAATCCCTTTTCAAATGACTCATTTCTAATTCCTGCAGGAATTGGAGAGTAAGTATATTTTCTAGCACAACTATACATCGGTTGTAAATTTTCTTCAAAAGAGATAGAAATATGTGTATAACTGTCTTGCGTCATTAAATAAATTGCTTTAGAAATAAAAGTATCTGATTTTGTTAGTAATAAATAAATATCTTTCACCTTATTCTCCTTTCCTCACTTCTTTCAGTATTACATATTTTTTAGATATAATCGACATATTTTTACAAATTTATCAATTCATTAAATTTTTTTCATAACAAAAAAAGCGAGAATATCTCGCCTTTATATAAACCAACTCTTTTTTCAAAATCAGAATTTGTTTCAAACCTTCTACTTTCGATATCCATTTGAGATAATGCTTGATTCATTGATTCAACTTCTGCTTTTGTAAATTTGATTTCGGTTGCTTTAATATTTTCTTTTAATCTTTCCAACTTTGTTGTTTCTGGAATAGGTACAATAAAATCTTTTTGTGCTAATACCCAAGCCAAAGAAATTTATGCAACTGTTGCCTTTTTTTCTTTTGAAATTTTATTAACTAAACCAACAACTACTTGATTCTTTTTAAGCGCTTCTTCACTAAATCTTGGTGCATTTAATTTTGCATGAAAACCATTTTTATCATAAGCATCACTTAAAAATCCTTTACATAATGGAGCAAAAGGTACAAAACCAATTCCTAATTCTTCAAGTAAAGGAATATGTTTGTTTTCTAGTTCTCTCCACATCATTGAATATTCACTCTCTACGGCTGTTAAAGGACATATTGCATGGGCTTGGTTTCAATTCCTGCTTCTGATATCCCCCAATGTTTGATTTTCCCTTGTTTAATAAAATCCTTCATTAAATACGCAATATCTTCAATTGGTACATTGGGATCAACGCGATGTAAATAATACAAATCAATATAATCTGTTTTTAATCTTTTAAGAGAGCCCTCTAAAGATTTTTTAATACCTTCAAGATTTCCATCAACAACTTGTTTACCATTTTCCATTCTTTGGTTTTTGGTTAATAAATATAAAAAAAAGAGATGATGTTAAGTTACAATTTAATTTGCGACAAATTGTCATTAATTTAACAAACAAATAC
>NZ_JAJDKA010000093.1:0-5882 GCF_020589945.1 Faecalibacillus sp. MSK20_93
GGTGTAAGTATTTTGCGTCCCTGCTTTCTTCCTGCAAAAATCAAGGTATTGACGACTTGAATGTAGCGATACAGTCTTATAACTATGGCGGTGGCTATGTGGGATATGTGGCAGGAAAAGGAAAGAAACACACTTTTAACCTTGCAGAGAGCTTCGCCCGTGAGAAATCGGGTGGAAAGAAAGTAACCTATACTAACCCGATAGCCGTTGCGAAGAACGGGGGCTGGCGATATGGTTACGGAAATATGTTCTACGTCGAATTACTCAATCAGTATTTAGCAGTTCCGCAGGTATCGGGAGAACTGGCACAAAAGGTAATGAATGAAGCGTTGAAATATCAAGGCTGGAAATATGTGTATGGCGGTAGCAATCCCAACACTTCTTTTGACTGTTCGGGACTGACGCAATGGTGCTATGGAAAAGCTGGTATCTCCTTACCGAGAACAGCACAGGCACAGTATGACGCAACCCAACATCTTCCACTCTCGCAGGCAAAGGCTGGGGACTTGGTGTTTTTCCATTCCACCTATAACGCTGGTTCGTATGTAACCCACGTCGGTATTCTTGTTTCGCCGACACAGATGTACCATGCAGGCGACCCGATAGGATATGCAGATTTGAATAGTAGTTACTGGCAACAGCACTTAATCGGTGCAGGACGAATAAAATAATAGAAAGGACTTGAAAATATGTTTAAAAACAATAAGAAACCAACAGAAAATGTTAAAGAAAAAAAGGTGCGTACTGTCAAGGTAGGCACACATCAGAAAACTGTGATTGCGTTATGGGTGGTGTTTATCGCAAGTGTGAGCTTTGGGGTGTATAAGAATTTTACCGCTATCGACCAGCACACGACCCATGAAAAAGAAGTCATTGAGCTTCGCTTGCAGGACACCAACGGGATTGAAAATTTCGTAAAGAACTTCGCAAAGTCCTATTACACATGGAATAACAGCAAAGAAGCAATTGAAGCGAGGACGCAGGCAATCAGTGGTTATCTGACAAAGGAATTGCAGGACTTGAATGTAGATACCATTAGAACCGACATACCGACCAGTTCCACGGTTACAGATGTGCTTGTGTGGAGTATCGAACAGTCGGGAACGGACACTTTTTCTGCTACCTACGAAGTAGATCAGCAGATAAAAGAGGGAGAACAGACAAGCAATGTCAAGGCAACTTATACCGTAAAAGTCCATGTAGACGCTGACGGGGATATGGTAATCATTCAGAACCCTACCCTTGCACCAGCAATCGAAAAATCAGACTATGAACCAAAGACACCAGAAGCAGACGGAAATCTGGACGCTGATACCGTAAACGACGCTACTGCATTTCTGGAAACATTCTTTAAGCTCTATCCGACAGCCACAGAAAAGGAACTTGCTTACTATGTATCGGGAAATGTGATTGAACCTATCAGCAGGGATTATCTTTATTCTGAACTGGTAAACCCTATCTTTACAAAGGACGGGGACAATGTGAAAGTCAAAGTTGCTGTGAAATTTCTTGATAATCAGACAAAGGCTACGCAGGTATCGCAATATGAGCTTGTGCTACATAAGGATAGTAACTGGAAGATTATAGGATAAAGAGGATTGACAAACGACTTCTAAATGTGGTATATTTCTCTTGTAAAGATAGAAATATACCACATAAGGAGTGAATGTTATGACAGTAAGAAAGTTTTTGTATGGTGCAACTGGTTTTCTTTCGTTATTAGGTGTTATCGGTGTTATGAGTAATGAAAAGGAATTTTTACCTTTCTTTGTATTCGCAATAAACTTTGAGTATTGGTTTATGAAACAAGATGAAATGTTAGATGAATATATGAATAAATCAGCGTCCCGTGGTTTTTATTGTGGAATGATTGCCACAGCCTGCATTACATTATATTCTTTCTTGATAAAACAAAGTTCTGGAAATGAAGCATTTACTAATGGATTGGCTCTAGGGTGGGCGATTTCTGTAATTGTTTACTCTATATCAACCGCATACTTTGGAATGAAAGAAAAATGGGGAATATGTAATGATTAAAAACCGTATTAAAGAATTTAGGGCAAGATATGATATGAAACAAGATGATTTAGCGAAAGCAGTCGGTGTTCGACGGGAAACGATTGGCAACCTTGAAAAAGGACGATACAATCCCTCGCTTGTATTAGCTTGGAATATTGCAAAGACATTTCATGTAACGATTGAAGAAGTTTTTACAGTAATAGACGATTGAATTTAGGAGTGATACCATGATAGGACTAAAAAAACGAGATATAAAAAAAGCATTGAAAGCTGGAGCAAAGGCTGGCGGTGTATCATTGGCTGATGTTCGGGCTGATATTGAAGCGACGATCGATGAAGCTATGAATAGCACCGACCCAGAAGTGCAGGCAAATTTCAGAAAGTATTTTGGGAATAAACGCCCTACGCCAGAAGAATATATTTACAAGATTACGAAAAAGACAAAAGTTTAGAGTTGAGAACTTTTTTAGGAGGGATTTTATGAAAGTTATAAATAAAATCTTTTGGGATACAGATAAAATAAGCATGATTACAAATCACTTAGACGCTGATACACATAGTCATTTGATGTTACAGTTATTTGTTGGTGTTGATGATTATGTGGAAATAGTTATCAATGACATACGGATTAAATGTGATGTTATAGTTGTAAATAAAAATGTTGCACACTCTTTTTCGGCAAAGGGAAAATTGTATTTTTCTTCGATTATTGACCCAACATCTGTGTGTGGGAAAAAACTTATTGATAAAATGGGAAAAAGAGATTTTTTGATTTATGACCAAATAGATACATACGAATTGAGCAGGCAAGTTAAAAGGTTATTACATAGTACAAATGTTGAACAATATAAACATTTTTACAAATATCTATTAAATTATTTAGAACTATCTATGTATAAACACATGTATGATGAAAGAATATCTAGCATTTTCCAGATTTTAGACACTTGTAAATGCACCGACCATAGTATCAAATATTTAGCAGATAATGTATTTTTATCTCCCAGCAGATTATCACATTTATTTAAAGAACAAACTGGAATACCTTTAAAGTCCTATATTATATTACATCAAATGGAACGGGCTTTTGATGAATTATTCGCTGGTAAAAATATCACGGAGGCTTCAATGATTGCTGGTTTTGATAGTCCGTCCCATTTTGCAAGTACAGTAAAAAAAATGATGGGTATGACCGTTTCATTATCGTTAAAAGATAGCGAATTTTTGAAAGTTTACTAATGAAATTTAAAATATAATAAAGCCATGAAGAAAGGAGCTTTATTATGGAAGAATATTTGAAAGAAACGAAAATGTTAAATTTTAATTCTGCTAAGATTAGTGATTTAGTTAGGGAAAAAGGCTGGCTGGAATTAGACGAATTTCATAAAATAAAAAACATTTATGAGTTTGTTCAAAATGATATTTTATTTGGATATAACTCTACGGATATATTGAGTGCGGTTGAAGTTTTACAAGATGGTTTCGGACAATGTAATACTAAAGCAACACTTTTAATGGCACTATTACGTTCAGTTAATATACCGTGCAGATTACACGCCTTTAATGTGTCAAAAGATTTTCAAAAGGGAGCACTTCCCCAAATTATTTATTTGTTAGCACCTAAATATATTTTGCATACATGGGTAGAAGTTTTCTTTAATGATAAGTGGATTGCTTTAGAAGGTGTAATAATCGATAAAGACTATTTATACACAGTACAACAAAAATATACTGAATATAAAGGTATATTCAAAAAATTTGCTATTGCAACCAAAGACTTGGAAACAGTTAATATTGCTTGGAGGGGAAACGATGTTTTTATTCAGAAAGAAGCTGTTGTTGATGATTATGGTATATTTTCTTCTCCCGATATACTTTTTTCTAAGCATACGCAGAATATGTCAAAAATTAAATTGTACCTTTACTCGCATATAGGAACGAAAATGATGACAAAAAGAGTATTCAAAATAAGAAATTCAAAGAAATAAAGAGGTGGTGTTGTGGAAAAACAGTCATGGGTACTATGTCCTGTTTGTAGTAACAAAACACGAACAAGAATACGGAAAGATACAGAACTAATAAATTTCCCATTGTATTGTCCGAAGTGCAAAGCTGAAACTTTAATCAATATAAAGTATGGAAAAGTAACTGTTATCAAAGAGCCAGACGCTAAGACGCAGAGCCGATAATTTGTAGGTTATTGTAACTTTTTGTAGGTTATTGTAACTTATAGATTGTCGGCTCTTATTTGTTACCTGCGGAGCAGATCAGCAAATAAGAGTGTCTAAGCTATGAAAAAAGAAAGCAAGAAGCGAATTACTTCTTGCTCTCCCTGCTGTTCAAGATACCGTCAATCGTACCTTGAATGATTTTTAATTCGTTATCACTCGATAAATCAAGAGAGGTTTCTATCTGACGGCGAGCTGTACTTTTTGTTACTTTTTTCGCTGGATAGAAATATTCATCAACCGATATATTGAACATGGTAACTAAATCATGGAATAATTGAAAACTTGGGTGCGACCCAGTATTTTCAATATCTGCGATATGACGTTCCCCATAGAATACCTTATCGCCTAAATCATTACGAGAAAGTCCCGCTTTCTCACGGGCTTCTCTGATTGCCAGCCCTAGCGGTCTGAAATCAAAAGTATGTGTTTCTTTTGTTTTTCTCATTTTAAATCACCTAGCATGAGTTTATACTTCATGTTATAAATTTAGAATGTGTTAAAATTGCATATAGTATGCAGTAATAATTCAAAAGCTGTTATCGTGTGCGGTAAATAAAAAAAACCGTTCCTAGATAATATACTTTTGTGCGTCTTGAGAAATAACGGGACGGTTTTGGATATAATCAGAACTGTCCTTTTTCTTGTAAGTACAAGGTATGGCTCTGGTTAAAGGGGGCTTATACCATGATTGCATACGGAAGAACGTTCTGTCGTTCTCAACTGGATAAATATTTTACCCTAGTATTACAATCATCATACCCTTTACTAGAATTTAAATTTCATATAAATAGAATTTATAAAACAGTCTGTTTGTGTATTTATACACCCACGGGCTGTTTTTGCTTTATTAAAAAGTTTTTTCAATTTTTTTCGGTTTCAACTTAGCAAATCACACCTGCCATTCCCTATATGGTGCGGAAAGAGGGATAAACACTTTTCACGTCATAACGGAAAGGGGGTGAGATTGATGAAACCGTCTGACTTCCAAAAAACTGTTCAATGCCGTTTTGAAAGCTGTTTGAAAAAAGTTGTCCGTCATGTTGTTAAGGACTATCAGCAGGGATTGAAGCGACGAAAAGACAAAGAAATTCCATTCTGTGAACTTCCAGAAATCGTCGTGGAAAAGCTGGCTGTATGGGACGAATACGACAGCGATTATACATTTTTCAACGTATGCGGTAATGATATTCGTATTTGTGATGATGAACTGGCAGAAGCCTTGAAACATTTGTCTGAACGTAATCGAGAGAATTTGCTGATGTATTATTTCTTGGAAATGAGCGATACCGAGATTGCAAAAAGACAGAACATTTCAAGAAGTGGTGTTTTTCAAAACCGACACAATTCACTAGAGCTTATGAAAAAAATATTAAAGGAGAAAAGATAGCAAATGAAACACACAATGAAAAAACCGTCCTACTATTTGCTTTCGCAGGCTATGGACGGGGACGAAAAAGCGATTGAAAAGATACTGGCATTTTATGACCCATACATATCAAAGTGCTGTCTGCGTCCACTCTATGATGAATACGGAAATGTTTATATTGTCGTAGATATGGAGTTAAAAGGACTTATCAGAGAAGCACTTATCAAAATGATTTTAGGGTTTGATATTGCCTTAGAAATCGAAGA
>NZ_JAJDKA010000094.1:0-5567 GCF_020589945.1 Faecalibacillus sp. MSK20_93
CTGTGTAAGACCTATAATGTATTGTCATTAGAGGCAGTCGTGGTTGAAGCAAGAATCTCCGACTTCTAAACGAAGTGTAAGTCGGAGTAGTTCACTAGATATTTTAATGAGTGTGCCATCTTTTTTTCTGTATTTTTGTTCAATGTTTTTATCTTTAGAAAGTTTTTCGATAATAGTGTTGTAATTAATAAATTGAGCAACATTTTGTTGATTGTTTTCGCTAATATATAGATTATTATAAAGTTTCATTGTTACAGAAAAACAATTATGTTGTTCTTTTCCAAGTTTTAAAAAATAGGAAGGGCCTATAATATCACGGAAGATATCTTTTTTAAGCCAACGACATAAACGCCCATATATTTAGGGGCAATTAATTTTAAACATTGTTGGTTATTTTTTTTATCTTGAAGTATTTTATTGATTTTAATTGAAAAACGATTTTGTTGATGAAGATCCATCTCTTTTTTGTCATACTAATCTCCGTTTATTAATACAATTCGATTTATTTTAACATAATTAACATACTTGCACAAAAAAAGCTGTACTTTGTGTTACAGCTTTAATCTATTTGATTATATTTAGCGATACTTGTTTGGCGATGGATATCAAAACACATTCCAATCGCAATCATGTAAGATAAAAGTGAAGACCCACCATATGAAAGAAACGGTAATGTGATACCAGTAATAGGGAGTATTCCTAAAATCATAGCGATGTTCCAAAATTGTTGGAAAATCATACATCCAAAAATACCAGCAATAAAATATTTATCACTTTGATGCGTTGCTTTTAAACCAACATACAAAATACAAACATCTAACGCTAGTATAGCAATGAGCGTAATGATGGCTCCCACGAATCCAAAGCCTAAAGTAATAACAGAAAAGATGAAGTCCGTATGAGCTTCTTGTAAAGAAATAATCACTGTGTCAAATCCATGACCAAAAAGTCCAGCTGTTCCATAAGCCATCATCGCATTATAAAGTTGGTATCCTTGATTTTGATAAGTTCCTTCAGGATCGACCCAGCCATAAAAACGATCAAGTTTATGTCCTGTGATAATTGAAGAAAATATATCTTGACGATAAATAAATAAGTAAGTAAAAATTATAAGAACAACTGCTAAACAAGCAAATCCTACAATATACCATTTCTTATTAATTCCTGATGCAAATAAAATAACAACCACTGAAAAAGCCATAATCAAAGTAACACCAGCATCATTTTGTAAATAAGTTAGAATCATTGGTGGTAGAGCAATAGCTGCTACACGACCAATTAACTGTAAATCGGTATCAAATGTATGAATTAAATATTTTTCATTATGTAAAGAAACAGTTTTAGACATACAAATAATCATTACAACTTTCATAAATTCAGAAGGTTGGAATGAAAATCCTGGAAAGTTATACCATGATGTAGCACCATTTAGATCTTTCGCAAAGGGAATGATTTGCATTCCTAATTTATAAATAGCAAATCTTTGAATAACAAGACCGACTAAAAAGACAATCAAGATTCCATAAAAAATCCACATTCCCGAGTAAATTCGATCATTTCCAAAACGATTGATTAAAAAAATCAAACCGACACCAATCATATAATAAAGGAGTTGTTTACTCCAATAACCTGTAGGATTGGGATAAGTAATATAACCAGCTGCACATTTAATTGTATAACAACTAATAAGACATAGAATAAATAAAATGATGGCAAGTGGCCAACAAATTGTAGAATCTAAATATTTTTTCATTTTGTCACCCCTAGTGATTTATAGTATACTATAAATATATCATAAAAGAAAATGTTTATTAAGAAAGGAAATAGATATGTCAGATTATTTTATTTATGTTTTAATTGCAATTATTGTAATTGTTGGAGTATGGTTTATTTTTGCAAAGGTATTAAAAAATAAAAAACCTAAAGAAGTTACTTTAAAAGATATTCCTATTGATTTAGAAGCTTTAATTCATGCTTTAGGGGGTATTGATAATATTAAAGAGAGCCAAAGTCAAGGAAGTAAAGTACGTTTCTTTGTAGAAAATGATGATTTAGTAAAAGTAAATGTTTTAAAAGAATTAGGTGCAAGTGGTGTTATTCAAGCTACAGGCAAAGTTACTGTTATTTTAGGAAAGTTCTCTGATGAAATCAGTAGAATAGTAAATGAAAAAAAATAACGTTCCAAGTTGTATTGGGGGTGAAGGTATGAAAGAAAGAATTCACTTATATGAACCTTTTTTTCATCATTATTATATTGATGAAATTCTAAATGATTATGAATTAGAAACTTTAATTCGTGTAAAAAAAGATGATTATCAACAATCAATTGCCTATATTAAATTAATTTCTATTTATTCACATCATGCAAGTATTGATGAATTACAACAACAAGTAGATTCAATTCAAATGATGATGGAAACTTATGAAGATTATCATGAATTTGAACAATATTTGATAGAAAATGAAGAACATCAAGTGATAGGAATTGATTTATGTGCACTTACTTATAATCATCATTATGATGAATTAGATTTAGAAGAATTAACACCTGATCAATATTATCAAGTAGGATTATATTATTATGACCAAAAAAAATATGATCAAGCATTAGAATGTTTCCATTTAGGAGAAGAATGTGAAGATTCTGATTGTTTATGTGTGTTAGGTTATATGTATGAAAAAGGACAAGGGGTCAAACAAAGTAATCAAATGGCCATGACATATTATCGTCTGGCAAGTGATTTAGGGAATGTTGTTGCTTCTTGTAATCTTGCTTATTTTTATGAATATGGGATAGATGTTGACCAAGATTATGAAAAAGCTTTTGAACTTTATTCTTTAGGGGTCGATGAAGGATTTCCAAGATCTTTATTTTCAACGGCTTATTTTTTACAAAATGGGTATGGTGTAACTCAGGATTTAGAGGAAGCTTTTTTACGTTATGAAGAAGCAGCAGCTTTAGGACATAATGATGCGATTTGTGCTCTAGGTGAATGTTATGAATATGGTCAAGGAACAAGACAGGATTATCAAAGAGCTTTACATTATTATGAAAAAGCAGCTTATGAAGGGAATAGTCTTGCCAAATATAAATTAGGACGTTTTTATGATTTAGGTTATGGTTGCAATGAAAATTATCCAAAAGCTTTTCATTGGTATCAAGAAGCAGCAAAAGATGGTTTAGAAGTAGCAATCACAGCGATGGCAACCTGTTATGAATTTGGTCGAGGAATAGAAAAAGATAGTCAAAAAGCTTTAGAATATTATTTAAAAGCAGCGAATATGGGCTATATGAATGCGCAATTTTGTTTAGGGTATTTTTATGAAATGCATAGTGAATATCCAGAAAGTGAAAAAAATAGTTTTTATTGGTATTTAAAAGCGAGTCATCAAGGAGATGGACAATCAACGTTGGCTGTGGCTTATTACTATGGTCAAGGAATTGGAACTGTTAAAGATGAAAAGAAGTCTTTTGAAGCTTATCAAAAAGCAGCCAATCTTGGAGAAAGAGAAGCATTTTATTATTTAGGTGTTTGTTATTTAGAAGGAAAGGGTGTTTTACAGGATAAGGAAAAAGGGATTGCTTGCTTAATTAAAATAGAAGATCAGTATCCTGTTGCAGCTTATTTAATAGGACAGTATTTTAAAGAAAAGCACGATGATCAACAAGCAATTCAACATTTTAAATTAGCAATTTTAAAAGAAGATGAGGAACAGTCTTTGTATCAATTAGCACTTTATGGTGAACAAGGAATAGAAGTCAGTAAAGAGGAAATGCTTGATTATCTTTTAAGAAGTGCAAAAAAAGGTTATTCACCAGCACTTGTAAAATATGCTTATTATTTAGAAAATGGAATTTATGTAGAAAAAGATTATCAGATGGCTTATGAATATTATTTATTAGCTTGTCAAAAACAAAATAGAGAAGGTTTTTATCATTTAGGTAGATGGTTCTTTTATGGGATAGGACAAAAAGAAGATAAGCATAAAGCAATGCAATATTATCAACAAGCTAGTCATTATCATTATTCAAAAGCCAGCTTTATGCTAGGTTATATGTATCATTATGGTGATGGTATTTCTAAAGATTTAGAAAAAGCTAAAGAATATTATCAATTAGCACTTCAAGAAGGATATCTTGAAGCGCAAAAGGAATTAGATAAATTAGAGGTGGAAAAATGAGTTTTGAAACAAAATTAGAAAAATATGCAAGATTAATTGTTCAATCAGGTTTGAATGTTCAAGAAAAACAAACCGTTGTCATTAGTGCATCTATTGAAAGTTATCAACTTGTAAGAGCGGTTACTAAACAAGCTTATCTTGTAGGCGCTAAAGAAGTTGTTGTTCATTATAGTGATGAAGAAGTCACACGTATGAAATATAAAAATATGGAAGTAGAAGATTTTAATCACGTACCTACTTGGTTTTCATCTTTTAGAAATGATTATGCGTTAATGAATGCTTGTTTTCTTTATGTTGATGATGAAGATCCTGAAATGCTTGCAGGTATTGAACCTAAAAAGATTTCTAATTGGCAAAGAGCAGTTAAAAAGGCATGTAAGACATATTTTGATTTATCCGATAATATGACAAATGCTTGGTGTATTGTAGGTGGAGCTACGCAAAAATGGGCGAATAAAGTTTATCCTGATATGTCAAATCAAGAAGCGTTAGATAGTTTATGGAGTGCTATTTTTAAAGCAGCTAAGATTGATGATGAACATGATCCTGTCGAATTATGGAATCAACATCGTCGTTCTTTTGAAAAACGTGTTAATTATTTAAATAGTCTAAATTTAAAGAAACTTTATTATAAAAATAGTAAAGGAACTGAAATTACAATTGGTTTGAATGATGATTATTTATTTGCTGGTGGGGGAAGTTATTTAAAAAATGGTGTTTACAATTTTCCTAATATACCAACAGAAGAAATCTTTACATCACCTAATAAGGATGATGTAGAAGGAATTGTTTTTAGTTCTTTACCTTTAAGTTATGGTGGAAATATTGTTGATGAATTTTATTTACGTTTTAAAGATGGTCAAGTGATTGATTTTGGAGCTAAAGAAGGATATGAGGTTTTAAAAGGAATTATTGATAGTGATGAAGGAAGTAAACGTTTAGGTGAAGTTGCTTTAATTCCTTATCATTCACCAATTAATGAATTAAAAACATTATTTTATAATACTTTATATGATGAAAATGCTTCATGTCATATGGCTTTAGGTATTGGATTTTCTGAATGTATTAAAGGTGGGATTGATATGGATAAAAAAGAATTGTTTGAAAAAGGGGTCAATGATTCTTTAGTTCATGTTGATTTTATGATGGGGACAGAAGATTTAATGATTGATGGTATTTTAGAAGATGGCAGTCATGTAAAAATCTTTGAAAATGGAAATTTTGTATTTTAATGATCTGTGGGGATTGCTCCCCACTTTTTAATTAGTAAAAAAAGATTTCTATTATATATTATTTGACACTCCCCATGTCTAAAGACAGGAGATTCTTGCTACCTGCCAACATTGTTGGCTGACCAGTTCATTTCTGATAGGTCGCAGTGCAAG
>NZ_JAJDKA010000095.1:0-5535 GCF_020589945.1 Faecalibacillus sp. MSK20_93
CTGTGTAAGACCTATAATGTATTGTCATTAGAGGCTGTAGTGGTTGAAGCAAGAAGCTCCGACTTCTAAACGAAGTGTAAGTCGGAGTAGTTCACTTATTGTCAATACCATGGAATCCATGTATTAAAAATAGATGAATAATCTTAATAAATCAATTGTATTTTGAGACAAAAATTGCTATTATAACAGTGGAGAAATTGTCTTCAAAAATCAGGAGATTCCCTGCCAAATAGTGGGAGCTAAAAAATCAGGAGATTCCCTGCCAAATAGTGGGAGCTAAAAAATCAGGAGATTCCCTGCCAAATAGTGGGAGCTAAAAAATCAGGAGATTCCCTGCCAAATAGTGGGAGCTAAAAAATCAGGAGATTCCCTGCCAAATAGTGGGAGCTAAAAAATCATAGATTTCTTATAAGAAATCAAATACTTATACGAAGAGAGAACCTCTTCGTTTTTTTATTATCTAAAAGGAGCTATATTTATGAAATTATATGAAATTGATAGTCAATATATGGAATATTTATACAAAGCAGATTCAAAAGTTTTAATACATAATAGTGGAAATCATCAAAGAAAATTTATTGCTATAAAAGTATTAATAAATGGTTATAAGTATTTTGTTCCCTTATCTTCACCTGATAAAAGAGATTATTATAATGATCAAGATGGTCATAAAAAAGTTCAATTTACACGAGTTCCAACTATTAAAAGAATATTTAATGGGAATCCAACGGTTGAATCATATCTAGGAAAGTTATTATTTAATAATATGATTCTTGTTCCTGAAGGATGTTATCATGAGTTTAATATTTTTTTAGAAAAAGATTTAAAGTATAAGAGATTATTAATAAATCAAGTTCAGGTTTTAAGAAGTTTTAAAAATCAAGAGGATATATTGAGACGAGCACAAATTGTTTATAAACTGAAAAAAAGAAAATCTTCTTATAATTATATAAAATTAGCAACGGTTGATTTTGAATTATTGGAAAGAAATTGTGATAAATGGAATAAGGTGTTTATAAAATAAGGATGTTAATGATTTGTTCAAAAAAATATATTATAATAATGTAAGAAACGAAAGGAGAAGCTTATGAAAAAATATTTAGCGTTTGATGTTGGGGGAACATCTGTCAAATATGCTGTTGTAAATGAAGAAGGAGGAGTGTCTTCATCAAATAAATTTAAAACACCAGATACATTAGAAAAAATGTATCAAGAAATAGAAAATGTAGCTCATGAATATCAAGATGTAGAAGGAATTGCTTTATCAATGCCAGGAGCTGTTGATAGTGATGGTGGTATTATTTATGGTTCAAGTGCTATCGATTATATTCATGGTCCAAATATTAAAGAAGATTTAAAACAACGTTTAAATAAAGATGTTGAATTTGAAAATGATGCTAACTGTGCAGCCCTTGCAGAAGTATGGAAAGGTGTTGCATGTCATGAAAATGATTGCTGTTTTATTGTTAGTGGAACAGGAATTGGTGGAGCAGTTATTAAAGATCGTCATGTTCATCATGGAAATGCATTACATGGTGGAGAATTTGGTTATATGATTATGAGATATGATCAAGATGAAAAGAAATATTATACATGGTCAGATGATGGATCAACTGTTGCGGTAACTAAAAGAGTGGCTAAGGAACTAGGCGTTGATTATCATACTTTAGATGGTAAAGAAGTTTTTGATCAAGCGGATAATAATGAAGTTTATAAAAAATATGTTGATGAATATTATCGTACTCTTGCAATGGGTATTTATAATTTACAATATGCTTATGATCCAAGCATGATTATTATTGGTGGAGCTATTTCATCAAGAAGTGATTTATTAGATAAAGTCAATGAACAATTAGATATTATTTTTTCTCAATTAACGCATGCACATGTACGACCAAATATTAAAGTATGTCAATTTGGAAATGATGCGAATTTAATTGGGGCAACATATCATTATATTCAAAGACATTAAGGAGGATTTTATGAATAAAGCAATACCTAAAATCAATACCCAACTTAGAAGTCATACAATTCTTGTACCTGAAGTTTATCGTGAAGCTACAGGAGTTTTAATTAATGGAAAAAGAATTAAATCATTGGTTTTTTCAACAGATGTAGCGGTGATTGCTAATTGTAATGCGGATGCTGTTATTGCGGTTTATCCTTTTACACCAACAATTCAAATTACAGAAGCAATTATTTCAGTTGCTCAAAGACCTGTTTTTGTTGGTGTTGGTGGTGGAACAACTGCCGGTAAACGTGTTGAATCGATTGCTTTAGATGCAGAGTTACATGGAGCCACAGCTGTTGTTTTAAATGCACCAACAACAACTGAATTTGTTCAAAATCTAGCAGATGATATTGATATTCCTGTTGTTTTAACAATTGTTTCTTTAAATGAAGATTTAGAAAAAAGAATGTTACATACGAAAGCAAATATTATAAATGTATCTGGAGGAAAAGATACTGTTAAAATTGTTAAAAAATTAAGAGAAATTGATCCTAATTTCCCTATTATTGCTACTGGTGGACCAACAGAAGAAACAGTTAGAGAAGTTATTCAAGCAGGAGCAAATGCTGTAACCTTTACACCACCTACAAATGGTGAAATCTTTAAAGGAATGATGGAAGAATATCGACATAGATATGATTAAGAGGAGAAATCCTCTTTTTTTGTAGATGACAATTGAAATGATTTTCTATATAATTGACAAAGAGGTGAATGAAATGAAACAATATTTAGATATGTGTCAATACATATTAGAAAACGGTCAAGATAGAGATGATCGTACAGGAACAGGAACACGTAGTGTTTTTGGTTATCAAACACGTTATGATTTAACAGATGGTTTTCCTTTACTTACAACAAAGAAAATGTTTTTAAGACCTATTGCTGAAGAATTATTATGGTTTATTAAAGGAGATACTAATATAAAATATCTTGTTGATAGAAATGTGAAGATTTGGAATGAATGGCCTTATGAAACTTTTAAGAAAAGTGAAGATTTTCATGGAGAAACTTTAGAAGAATTTGTTGCTAAAATCAAAGAATTACCAGCAGATGATCCATTTGTTGTTAAATATGGTGAATTAGGACCAGTTTATGGTAGACAATGGCGTAATTTTAATAATGAAGGTGTTGATCAAGTAGCAAAACTTGTTGATTCATTAAAAAATAATCCATTTTCAAGAAGACATATTATTTGTGCCTGGAATCCAGCAGAAGTTGATGAAATGGCACTTCCACCATGTCATGCTTTCTTACAGTTTTATGTAAGCAATGATAAAAAATATTTAAGTTGTCAATTATATCAAAGAAGTGCAGATACATTTTTAGGAGTACCATTTAATATTGCAGCTTATGCTTTATTTACAGCAATGCTTGCTCAAGTATGTGGGTACAAACCAAAAGAATTTGTGCATACTATAGGAGATGCTCATATTTATAAAGATCATTTTGATGTTGTTAAGGAACAAATTTCTAGAACTCCTTACCCTAAATGTCAACTTGTTTTAAATCCAGAAGTTAAATCTATTTTTGATTTTACAATAGATGATATTAAAATTGAAAATTATCAATCTCATGGCAGACTTGTTGGAAAGGTGAGTGTCTAATGATTTCTATTATTGTAGCAACAAACGATGATTTATTAATTGGTAAAAAAGACTCTTCTAATGGAATGCCTTGGCATAATAAAGAAGATTTACAACATTTAAAAAAAACAACACTTCATCAAACAATTTTAATGGGAAAAACAACATACATGGCAATAGGAAGACCACTTCCTCATAGAAAAACAATTGTTGTAACCCGTGGTGAATTAGATGATGAACGTGTAGAAGTAAGACATGATTTAGTAGAAACGATTCAAGAATATAAAAATAAAAAGGAAGATTTATTTATTTGTGGAGGGGCTTCTATTTATAAGCAAGCACTTCCTTATGTAGATGAACTGATTATTTCTAGAATACCAGGAAAACATGAAGGCGAAACCTATTTTCCAAGTTTTGACGAATATAATTTTCAATTAGAAAAAGAAACACAAATGGAAACATTTGTCTTACAAATCTATAAAAAGGGATGATGATATGAAAAGAATTATTTTAGTTATCTTAAGATGTATTTTTAAATTACCTTATTGGTGGTTTTATAAATTAAAACAATATCAAAATAAAGAAAAATATCCAACAATTGATGAAGGATATCAATTTATACATAATGTTGCTGATGAAATTGTTAAAAAAGCAAGAGTAGATTTAGAATGTTATGGTTTAGAAAATCTTCCTCAAGAAAATGGATATCTCATTACTCCTAATCATCAAGGATTATTTGATATTGTGGCTGTTTTTAAAACACATGATAAAACAGCTAAATTTGTATTAAAAAAAGAATTAGCATCTACAATTTTAATTAAAGATGTTGTTAAAACATTAGACTATTATGCTTTAGATCGTAGTAGTATTAGAGATGGTGCCAAAATGGTTAAAAACGTTTCTAAAGAAATAGAAGCTGGTATGAATTATGTTATTTATCCAGAAGGAACACGTTCTCAACAAGGTAATAAAATAGGTGAATTTAAAGGTGGAACCTTTAAAATTGCTTTAAAATCTCATTGTCCAATTGTTCCAGTAGCAATGATTGATTGTTATCAAGTATTTGATAACAATACAATTAAACCCGTAAAAGCACAAATTCATTATTTAAAACCAATTGAATATGATGAATATAAAGATTTAAAAACACCTGAAATTGCTGCTCTTGTTCAAAGTAGAATTCAAGCGTGTATGGATGAGTATTGTTAATGTTTATACATGTAAATGGTGTGCGCTTGTTTTATGAAAAACAAGGAACAGGGAAACCTTTAATTTTACTTCATGGAAATGAAGAAGATCATCGTATTTTTGATGAAGCTATAGAATTATTAAAAAAGCATTATACTGTTTATGCTGTTGATTCTAGAGGACATGGTCAAAGTGATAAAGTTCTAGAATATCATTATCTAGATATGGCAAAGGATATTCAAGAAATGATTGAACAACTTGAATTAAAAGATGTTTCTTTAATGGGAAGTAGTGATGGAGCAATTATTGGTTTATTAATAGGAAGTCTTTATCCAAAACTTGTAGATCATTTAATTCTTGCAGGAGTCAATGTTAAACCTAATGGTGTTATATTAGAAATTTATCAAGAAATGAAGGAACAATATCAAAAAACAAAAAATCCTTTAATTAGAATGATGTTAGAAGAACCCCATATTTCTAATCAACAACTTCATCAAATAGAAGCTAAAACATTACTGCTTGCAGGAAGTAATGATTTAATTAAATTAGATCATATTGAACGTATTTCACATCATATTAAAAACTGTGAGTTTAGAATTCTCGAAGGAGAAGATCATAGCAGTTATATTATTCATAACAAAAAGATTGCTAAAATTATATTAGAAGAATTAAAATAAAGGGGATGTTACGAAATAATTTAAAATGGACCCTGTAAAACGGACACAAGAAAAAAAGTACTTTGGTGCTTAGTCC
>NZ_JAJDKA010000096.1:0-5468 GCF_020589945.1 Faecalibacillus sp. MSK20_93
AAGACTAAAATCCACTTTGTCATATCTAAAGTGGAATTTAACTTTTCACTTTAGATTTTTTTATATTTTTTAATTTTTTTGTTGACATTATCATTTTAATACTATAATATATTGTCAGTGCCCTGATTGGGTGCAATATTTATTGATTAAATATGAAACACCCGGTATTGTGTGTTATCAAGAAAGGAGAAAGAAATGCCTACAATTAACCAATTAGTAAGACAAGGTCGTACTGATAAAACAACAAAATCAAATTCACCTGCTTTAAATAGAGGTTATAACTCATTAGCTAAAAAAGCTACATCAACTAAATCACCTCAAAAGCGTGGTGTGTGTACTCGTGTTGCTACTATGACACCTAAAAAACCTAACTCGGCTTTACGTAAATATGCCCGTGTTAGATTATCAAATGGTATGGAAGTAACTGCATATATTCCAGGAATTGGACACAACTTACAAGAACATAGTGTTGTTTTAATTCGTGGTGGTCGTGTTAAAGACTTACCAGGGGTTCGTTACCATATTATCCGTGGTACAATGGACTGTGCTGGAGTTAACGATCGTAAACAAGCACGTTCTAAATACGGTGCTAAAAAACCAAAAGCTTAATTAATACTTATAGGAGGAAATATATATGTCAAGAAAAGGACGAGTTGCTAAAAGAGACGTTCTACCTGATCCAGTGTATAACTCTAAAACTATTTCTAAACTTATCAACAACATTATGTTAGATGGTAAAAAAGGTGTTGCTCAAAACATCTTATATGATGCGTTTAAAAAAGTAGAAGAAAAAACTGGAAACCCAGCTATGGAAGTCTTTGATCAAGCAATTAACAATATTATGCCAGTTCTTGAACTTAAAGTAAGACGTATTGGTGGGGCTAACTACCAAGTACCAGTTGAAGTTTCTTCAGAAAGAAGAATGACTTTAGGTTTAAGATGGTTAGTAAACTACTCTCGTTTAAGAAACGAAAAAACTATGGTTGATCGTTTAGCAAACGAAATTATTGATGCTTCAAACGGAACAGGTGCTTCTGTTAAGAAGAAAGAAGATACTCATAAAATGGCTGAAGCTAATAAAGCATTCGCTCATTTCCGTTGGTAATATAACGGCTAAAATTTTGAAGGGAGAAAACAAATGGCTCGTGAATTTTCGTTAGAAAAGACTCGTAATATCGGAATCATGGCTCATATTGATGCTGGTAAAACAACAACAACTGAACGTGTCCTTTATTACACTGGTAAAATCCACAAAATTGGTGAAACTCACGAAGGTGCTTCACAAATGGACTGGATGGAACAAGAACAAGAACGTGGAATCACAATCACTTCAGCAGCTACAACTGCTCAATGGAATGGGTATCGTGTTAACATTATCGATACACCAGGCCATGTAGACTTTACAGTCGAAGTAGAACGTTCTTTACGTGTATTAGATGGTGCTGTAACTGTATTAGATGCAAAAGCTGGTGTAGAACCACAAACTGAAACAGTTTGGCGTCAAGCTACTACTTATGGTGTACCTCGTATTGTATTCGCTAATAAAATGGATGCAACAGGTGCAGATTTCATTATGTCATTAGAATCTTTAGAAAAGAGATTAGGAGTACAAGGTGTTGCAATTCAATTACCTATCGGTGCTGAAGATACTTTCGAAGGAATCATTGACTTAATTAAAATGAAAGCTGTTTATTTTGAAGGAGCAAAAGGTGAAAATGTAATTTACAAAGAAATTCCTGAAGAATATATGGCTCAAGCTGAAGAATACCGTGCTAAAATGTTAGATCAAGCAGCAACTTATGATGATGATCTATTAATGAAAGTTTTAGAAGGTGAAGAAGTTACTGAAGAAGAAATTAAAGCAGCAATCCGTAAAGGAACATTAGCTGTAGAATTATTCCCAGTATTATGTGGTTCAGCTTACAAAGATAAAGGTGTTCAACCAATGTTAGATGCAGTAATTGACTTTTTACCTGCACCAACTGACATTCCTTCAATCAAAGGTACTGATGAAGATGGTAATGAAGTAGAAAGACATGCATCAGATGATGAACCTTTCTCAGCATTAGCATTCAAAATCATGGCTGACCCATTCGTAGGAAAATTAACTTTCTTCCGTGTATATTCAGGTACATGTCAATCAGGAAGTTATGTATTAAACTCTACAAAAGATAAAAAAGAACGTTTAGGTCGTATTCTTCAAATGCATGCGAACAAACGTAATGAAATTGATGAAGTTTACGCTGGAGATATCGCTGCAGCTGTAGGTTTCAAAAACACAACAACTGGAGATACTATCTGTGACGAAAAGAATTTCGTTATCCTTGAAAAAATGGAATTCCCTGAACCAGTTATCCAATTAGCTATCGAACCAAAAACTAAACAAGATCAAGATAAGTTAAGTAATGGTTTAATTAAATTAGCTGAAGAAGATCCAACATTCAAAACATTTACTAACCCTGAAACTGGAGATACAGTTATCGCTGGTATGGGTGAATTACACTTAGACGTAATCGTTGACCGTTTAAAAAGAGAATTCAAAGTAGAAGCTAACGTTGGTGCTCCACAAGTTGCTTACCGTGAAACAATCACTCAAGCAGCTGAATGTGAAGGTAAATATGTAAAACAATCTGGTGGTCGTGGACAATACGGTCACGTATGGATCAAATTTGAACCTAATGAAGGTAAAGGATTTGAATTCGTTGATGCTATCGTTGGTGGGGCTGTCCCAAGAGAATATATCAACTCAGTAAAAGTAGGTCTTGAAGATGCACTTGAAACTGGTATGATTGCTGGATACCCTGTATTAGACGTAAAAGCTACATTATTTGATGGTTCTTACCATGATGTCGATTCATCAGAAATGGCATATAAAGTAGCTGCAAGTTTAGCACTTAAAAATGCTGCTAAAAAATGTGGTCCTGTATTATTAGAACCAATTATGGCAGTAGAAGTAACTGCTCCTTCTGAATATTTAGGTAGCGTTATGGGTGATATTTCATCTAGACGTGGTATGATCGAAGGACAAGAAGAAAGAGGAAATGCTATTTCAGTTCAAGCATCTGTACCATTATCAGAAATGTTCGGATACGCAACTGATTTAAGATCATTTACTCAAGGTCGTGGAAACTATACAATGCAATTTGATAGATACGAAGCTGCACCTAAATCAATTAGAGAAGAAATCATTAAGAAAAATGGTGGAAATGTATAATCTACATTAAAATCAAATAAATATTGATTTTTTCGAACAAATAAACTAGAATGTTTATTGTAAAAAATTAAAAAATAGGAGGAACCTTAACAATGGCTAAGGAAAAATTTGACCGCTCTAAAGCGCATGTAAATATCGGAACTATTGGTCACGTTGACCATGGTAAAACAACTTTAACAGCTGCAATCACTACTTGTCTTGCTAAAAAAGGACAAGCTGCTGCAATGGATTATGCTTCAATCGATGCTGCTCCAGAAGAAAAAGAACGTGGTATCACAATCAACACTGCACACGTAGAATATCAAACTGAAACTCGTCACTATGCACACGTTGACTGTCCAGGTCATGCTGACTACATCAAAAACATGATCACTGGTGCTGCACAAATGGATGGTGCTATCTTAGTAGTTGCTGCTACTGATGGACCAATGCCACAAACAAGAGAACACATCTTATTATCTCGTCAAGTAGGTGTTCCATACATCATCGTATTCTTAAATAAATGCGATATGGTTGATGACGAAGAATTAATCGACTTAGTAGAAATGGAAGTTCGTGAATTATTAAATGAATATGACTTCCCAGGTGATGATACTCCAGTAATCAGAGGATCAGCATTAAAAGCATTAGAAGGAGATCCTAAATGGACTCCAGCTATCGACGAATTAATGGAAGCTGTAGATACTTATATCCCAACTCCAACTAGAGACGTTGATAAACCATTCTTAATGCCAGTAGAAGACGTTTTCACAATCACTGGACGTGGAACTGTTGCTACAGGTAGAGTAGAACGTGGACAATTAAACTTAAATGACGAATTAGAAATCGTTGGTATCAAAGAAACTCAAAAAACAGTTGCTACTGGTATCGAAATGTTCAGAAAATTATTAGACTATGCTGAATCTGGAGATAACATCGGTGTATTATTACGTGGTATCAACCGTGATCAAATTCAACGTGGACAAGTATTAGCTAAACCTGGTTCAGTACATCCACATACTAAATTCAAAGGTCAAGTATATGTATTAAGTAAAGATGAAGGTGGACGTCATACACCATTCTTCGCTAACTATAGACCACAATTCTATTTCAGAACTACTGATATTACTGGTGTAATCGAATTACCAGAAGGTACTGAAATGGTAATGCCTGGAGATACTGTAGAATTAACAGTTGAATTAATTCACCCAATCGCAATTGAACAAGGAACTAAATTCTCAATTCGTGAAGGTGGTAGAACTGTAGGTTCTGGAAACATCTCTGAAATTATTGAATAATAATTTTAACGAAAGGTCCTTCAGGACCTTTTTATATTTAAGCATTTTTTATTACGAATGTTTCTTATTTGTAGTAAATGACTTTTTGTTCAAAATAGTGCTTTATCTAACGAAAGCGCTTGAATAATAGATATGACTTTGATAAAATAATAGTGCAGATGTAAGTAGTCTGAATATTTGTTTATAGAAGGAGATAATAAAAATGGATCAACAAGAACAAATCGTAATTAACTTAATTGTTAATGCTGGTAGCGCACGTAGTTCAGCTATCGAAGCAATTCAATATGCAAAAGCTGGAGATATCGAAAAAGCTGAAGAATCTTTAGGAAACGCTAAAGAAGCAGTTAATGAAGCTCATCATTCACAAACTGAAATGATTCAAGCTGAAATTAGAGGAGAAAAAGCACCATTAAGCTTATTAATGGTACATGCTCAAGACCACTTAATGACATCATTATTATGCATTGACTTAGCTCAAGAATTCGTTGATGTTTACAAAAAAATTGGTTAATTATAAAAAGAAGCTCTAATATGTTATTTAAAAGTCTAACTTAATGTTAGGCTTCTTTTTTTTATAGAAATAAGTATATCTTTGGAGCGATGATGAAAGTCTCACTGATCAATGATGGACCAACAACGATCATCCTGGACAGTAAAGAAATCATATAGTCATAAGGTAAAGAAACGTTCTGTAAAGATCGTTTCTTTTAATCATGACAAAAAAATACAGATAAAAAAACAACGATATAAAGGCAGAAAAAGAGTGAAAGAGAGAAAAAAATAAAAAAAGGACAAGAAAAAGCTTTACAAAAGGGAGAGAGGATGGTAATATAAATGGGCACTCGACGAGAGAGACGAGTGAGAGGACATTGAAAACTGAACAGGAAAGAATAAAACACAACGTCAATTAAGTTTAAGAAATAAAAAAGAGCTAAACAGACCAAAGTTGTCTGAAGAGATAGAAGGACAATGGAGAG
>NZ_JAJDKA010000097.1:0-4867 GCF_020589945.1 Faecalibacillus sp. MSK20_93
CTGTTGGAATAAATGCGACTTTCTTATTTTCAATTTCTTCCTTTATCAGACTTCCCACACTTGAAAAGTGCGAACATAAAAACAGTTTCATCAATATTCTCCTTTATAAATTTCGATTTGTATAACAGTAGTCTAACACACGTTGTTTAAAAATACTACAGCCAAGCCAATGTCTGTAATTTGCCCTAAAATTTCATTTTATGGAATTTGGACTACTTGATTTTCTAATTGCTTACGCAATTCGTGAAATGTATAATTATACTGTCTTGGTATTAGACACACAAATGTAAATAGGGACTAAATTAATATCTACTACGATTCCCATAGCATCTCTTATTTTACTTGGTAAGGATTCTAATAATTTTTTTGAATTTTCCACACCAATAATTTTACCATTATCATCTATACCAATAAAAAATTTACCACCTTGTGCATTGGCAAACGCACATATACCAACTAAATATTCATCTTTCCAAACTGATTTCCATTCTATATTGTGCTTTTCTTGACTTTCCATAGTTAGCTCCTTATTATTTGGTAAATATAATTTTTCCACTTATATATTCATTATAACATTTCTATTTACAACACATTTACTACTCTTTTATTTCTTTATCGATTTTGCCACATGTACACCACTTGCAAAAGCAAAATGTAAATTGTAACCTCCACAATCACCATCAACATCCAAAGCTTCTCCACAAACATAAATGCCTGGATATTTCTTAAGTTGTAAATTTTCATCTACTTCTTTTAAAGAAACACCACCATGACAAACTTGTGCTTTTTCAATTGACATTGTATCGATGATTTTGAATTCTAAACAACGAGGATCAATATTTTTTTCTTTAAAAATCTGAACGATTTTTTCATGAAAGAATCCTTCCAAACCATAGTGTTGAAATTCTTCTTTTTCAATATCAGGCAATAAATTTAAAATAAGTTTTGGATTTTTTAAATGATCTAAATATCTTGATAATTGCATAATACAAATACCTGATAGACCATAATCTGTAAACATGATTTCTCCTGTTTGTTTTTCAATCAATTGATTTTGATCATAAAGCATTGCAATTCCCTTTACTCTTTGTCCTTTTAAAACTTTAAAAACGGGTTTTGTTTTTACTTGAACAAGACTTGGTGTAAATGGAATCATGGAAATATGCATTTTTTCTAACATTTTTAAATTATTTTGTCCTGATAAATGACTGGCTGGTGATCCTGTCGCAATAACTATTTTATCCGCTTGATAATGACCATTCGTCGTAACAATTTCATAAGTTTTAGCTTTTTTTATTGCTAGAACCTCACAATTATCGATATACGATACATTATCCATATTTTTCATTAAAGCATTTTTAACAGATAAACTTGAAAGTGAATATGGATAAACAAGGTTCTTTTCATAACGTAGTTTTAAAGAAAGTTGTTTAAAAAAATTGACGACATCAAATTCTTTAATTAATTTTTCTATTAAAGGGTCTTGATGATTATAGTACTTAATATCCATATTCAAATTTGAAACATTACATCTTCCATTACCGCTAGCAAGTATTTTTCTAGCTGCTTTATTAGATTGTTCCAAGACAATAATATTATATTTATTTGTTTTTACTAATTCATTCATACATGCAAGTCCACTTGCACCTGCTCCAATAATAACAATTGTTTCCATCTTTATCCCTCATTTGCTTTTTCATTATACATGAACAAAACTCGTTTGTCATTTATATTAAACCTTGAAAAACCTCGATGTATTCGCTATAATAACCAAGTATTGAGATTACATACAATTAAGGAGGCTTTTTTATGGGTAGAGCACATGAAGTGCGTAAAGTTGCTATGGCAAAAACTGCTGCAGCAAAAGCAAAATTATATTCTCGTTATGGAAAAGAAATCTATTTAGCTGCTAAAGCTGGTGGTACTGATCCAGATGGTAACTTAGCATTAAGAAGAATTATTGCTAAAGCTAAAAAAGAACAAGTTCCTGCTGACGTTATTAAACGTGCAGTTGATAAAGTAAAAAGTGGAGCTACTGAAGATTATCAAGAAAAAACATTTGAAGGATATGGTCCAAGTGGTTCAACTGTTATTGTTAAATGCTTAACTGATAATATTAATCGTACTATTTCTCAAGTACGTCCTGCATTTACAAAATCTAAAGCTAAATTAGGAAATGAAGGTTCAGTATCTTATTTATATGATACATATTCTATTTTAACTTTTAAAGGATTAGATGAAGAACAAACTTTAGAAGCTTTAATGGAAGGTGAAGCTGATTGTCAAGAAATTGAAACTCATGAAGATGGTTCAATTGAATTAACTGGTGCACCAACTGATTTATATAAAATGAAAGATGCTATTGAAGCAGCTTGTCCTAATGCTGAATTTGATGTAGAAGAAATCGCTACAACACCTCAAGAATATATATCTCTTGAAGGTGAAGATATGGAATTATTTGAAAGATTAATGAATCTTTTAAATGCTTGTGACGATGTAGATAAAATCTACCATAACGTTGAAAATTATGAAGGAGAATAATTCTCCTTCTTTTTCTTTATAATGAAAAAATGAAAGATGTTTTGTCTCTTTCATTTTTTTATTTACTAACAACTTTTATCCCATGACATTTGCCAAAATACAAGTTCATATCTTGAACATGCTACAAAGATATCAATAAGATGTTGAATTTGTTTTTCTGTATAATCTTTAGTAAGTTGATTCATTGTTTCTATTAAAATAATATTACCACTAGCATATTCATTAGAAGCATAGCCTTTGATCCAATCCCCATAAAATTCATCATTGATTGAATTTGGATTATTTTCAACAATCTTTTTCGCAATAACTTCATAACTATAAGCACAAGATAATATAGCTGCCAAGATTTCTACTTCTCCTTCTTCATAGGCAACACGTAGCATATAAGAGGTATAAGATAAATTATCAAGTGATGGTTTCATATCATCTATTTCTTCTTGGCTTACATTAAATTTTCCCATATAACCACTATGAACATCTAATTCACCATTCATTACAGCAATATATTTAGCAAAAAGATTCGCTGTTTCTAAAGTTTTTGCTTTAGCAACTCCAATCGCAAAAACTTTAGCGTATTCTTTTAAATAAAGATAATCTTGCATAATATAATATTTAAATTTATCTTTAGTTAATGAACCATCTTGTATTCCTTTAACAAAAGGATGTTCATTATAAGATTTCCATAGTTCTTTTGTTGCTTCTAACATCTTATCTGTTGTTTTCATAATCTTCCTCTTTTCATTATTTTAGAGTAATCACATATCTAGTTAGATTTTTTTATATTGAGATCCTTCTTGTAATTGCTTAGGAGTCATATTATAAATAGCATCAATAATATAATTTCGATAACTTGCATTACCATCTAATGGTGTTAATCTTTCATGTGCGATTTCTCCAGCAAGACCCATGGTACATACTGCAGCAACTGTTGCTTCAAGTAAATAATCAGGATTTGCGGAAACAAATGAAGTCGTAAGTGCTGATAATTGACATCCTGTTCCTGTAATCGAAGACATCATTTCATGACCATTATAAATTGCATAAGCAATATTTTCATTGCATACTAAGTCAATAGCCCCTGTAATAGCGATAACTGCCCCTGTTTTTTTAGAAAACTCTTGAGCAAAACTGACAACTTCATGGATATTTTTTGCTGTCACTTTATCTGCAAGATTAGCATCAACACCCTTCGTTGTACCACTTCCTAAAGCTAAAGTTTTGATTTCTGAAATATTTCCACGAATAACTGAAAACTGAATTTCTTTTAATAACTTTAAAGCTGTTTGAGTTCTTAACGTAGATGCTCCAACTCCTACAGGATCTAATACAACTGGATGATGAAGTTCATTAGCTTTTTTCCCAGCAATGACCATTGATTCAATCGTTCGCATATTAAGTGTTCCAATATTAATATTAAGTCCTGTACAAATCGAAGTAATTTCAGCAACTTCTTCTTGATCATCTGCCATAATTGGTGATGCTCCACATGCAAGAACGACATTAGCACAATCATTGACTGTAACATAATTTGTAATATTGTGAATGAGTGGACTTTTTTCTCTAACATTTTTTAACATTTCTTCTAACATATTTTCTCTCCTTGTTTTTTACAAGTTATTTCATAAATATGAAGATGACCAAACTTACCCATCATCAAAAACATAAACTTCGTTTATGAAATAACTTTATGGTAGTTCGGTCGATACTTTGTGGTATCCTCTCACGCTGGAACACAGCTTCCCTTCGCTTAATACAAGATTCAAGGCGCTCCCCTTCAATCCGCCACATATGTGGACACTTCTTTTTAAATAAAAAACAGGAGACATGCTCCTGTAAAAAAATCGAAATGTTGACTTCCTACGATGGCATTATCCATATCAGGTTAAAGGGTCGAAGTTTGATGACTTCCTCTCAGCCTGCATACAAGCTCCCCTGTTTCTATTTACATATTTAATGATACTCTTTATTTTTTTAAATACAAGTTTTATTCAATTTCTTCAATTTCATATTTACCTAAATAAATTAAAATATTATTCATAATAATATCAATGGCCCAATAAAAGATAACAAAGACCGCAAGTCCAACAATAAATGCATATCTTAAAATTGTTACCATATATAAAGCCGGTATAAAGGCAATCACAATAGGAATAAATCCTACTCCTGAAGGAAAATGGATTTGATAAATACTATGACATTCTTTACATTCTTGTCTACCCTTATAAGCAAAAGCAGAATCTTTTATTTCATGACTACAATGATAACATCTCATTATAATGTACAAATCATTACTGTCATTGTTCCATCAAAATCAACTTCTTTTTGA
>NZ_JAJDKA010000098.1:0-4507 GCF_020589945.1 Faecalibacillus sp. MSK20_93
ACTCCGCCTAATAATTTAGAGCGAACCTCTAAGCACCGGATAATTTAATATACCAATTAATTCCTCATCCATAATGTTTGAGGAATTATTGTAATTAGAAACAATTGCTTCTTATAGTAGAATAATTTTATTATATAGATATTTAAAATTCCTATTTTTAATATATTTTTATTCTACAAAAGAAAAGGCTGTATGAAATTAATTGTTTAATTTCGTAACAGCCCCTTTACTATTTATTATAATTTTAAGCCAACTTCTAAACCTTCTTTAGTTGCTGGAATAGCGCCACCTGCTTGTTTAGCACCACCAATGACATAGACTTCCTTACAATATTTTTTAGCAATTTCTTCTAATGGATTATATGATTTATAACCAAAAGCAGAGATAACTTGTACAGCTGGAATCGAAACTGTATTTCCACTTGCATCTTCTCCAATAACAGCAGTTTCTGTAATTTCTTTAACTTTAAATTGTGTTTTTACTTTAATACCTGCTTTTTGGATCATTTCTAATAGACATACTTTTGTCATGATCATCATATCATTTAAAATATCAGGTTGCATTTCTAACAATGTCACATCATGATTTTTTTCAGCTAGATAGTGAGCTGTTTCACCACCAACTTCTCCTCCACCACAAACAACAATAGGATCGTTAGAAATATCATATTTACCAAGTAGCATATCTTCTGCAGTAAATACATTTTTACCATCAATACCTTTAATTGGTGGAACCATTGGTTTAGCCCCTGTTGCAAGAATAATAGCATCTGGTTTAATTTCTTGAATCATTTCTTCACTTACTTCACTATTTAAATGTACAGGAACATTAAGAGCTTCTAAATTAGCACGATAAGAAGAAGTTGTAGTAGATAATTCACCTTTTCCAATTGGATATGCAGCTGATCTAAATTGACCACCTAAATGACTACTTGCTTCATATAAAGAAACATCATGACCTTTAATGGCTGCTGTTCGAGCAGCTACTAAACCTGCTGGTCCTCCACCAATGACCATTACTTTTTTAGGTTGAGTCGTTTTTGTTAAATCTGTTTCATATTCACGCCCTACTCTTGGATTAACTAAACAAGTGACACATCCTCCTGTTAATAATGGACCTTCACATCCTTGAAGGCATCCAATACAATAATTAATTTGATCAAATTTTCCTTTTTTAGCTTTTACTGGTAAATAAGGATCTGCTAAAGAACCTCTAGCCATTCCTACAAAATCACATTTATCCATTTCTAGTAAAATATCAGCCATTCCCGGTTCATTAATACGATTAGCTAAAATAACAGGAATTTTAACGACCTTTTTAACATTAGCAGCAGCTTCCATATTTAATGCATGTTTAGTAAACATTGGTGCAATAATTTGATCAATTGGTGCTGCAGCATAAACTCCATTTGAAACATGAATTGCATCAAAACCAACTTCTTCTAAATGTTTTGCAAGTTGATATGTTTCAGCTTCTGTACGTCCTCCTTGAACATATTCATTAGCTGAAATACGTACTTGAATTGGAAAATCTCCTACTTCTTTTCTCATAGCAGCAATAATTTCATCAACAATTCTTACTCTATTATCAAAACATCCACCATATTGATCTACTCTTTTATTGACATAAGATGATAAAAATTCAGCTAATAAATAACCATGAGCACAATGTAATTCAATTCCATCAAAACCAGATTCTTTACATCTTCTTGCTGCTTGACCAAAATCTTCAACAAGTGTATGAATTTCTTCAACAGTCATTTCTCTTGCTAAATCCATACAAATAGGATCTTTTGTTCCTGAAGGTGCTAATGGTTGAACATTACCATTAACCGCATGTGAACTTTGTCTTCCTGGATGATACATTTGACAGAAGATCTTAGAACCATGTTCATGTACACGACGCGTTAATTCTTTATTTAAAGCAACATGTTCATCTTTATAAAATCCTGGAATATATTGATATCCCTTTCCATGAGGTGTAACACTATAATCTTCAGTAATAATCATACCCCATCCACCTTTTGCTTTTTCTTCGATATAGGCCATATATCTATCTGTTAAAAAGCCATCTTCATCACAATAATTTGTAACCATTGCTGGTACGACCAATCTGTTTGGTATTGTACAGTTTCCTACTTTCATAGGTGTAAATAATTTTGTTATCATTCCTTTTTCCTCCTTGTAACCACTTATAGTATACGCCTTGAAAGCATTACAAGGTCAAGTGCTTGTGAAATAATACACAAATAAGTAAAATAGCTTAAAAAACACAAAAAAACATTGAAATGAATTCAATGTTTTAAAGCAATTGGTATTTGTATTTCCATAATCCTTTGAAAATTTTCTCCTTCATAACCCCTACCTACAATAATTCCTCTAGGAGTTCCTACTATTTGATATTCATCTTTGATTTCATTTAATATATTTTCTAATTGATTTCTATTAAAACAACCTATTTCACCCATATCAATCATTGTACATAGACATAATTGCTTCTTTAAATACTTTTCATCTTTAAAAGAAAGCTGAAGTGATTCTATGTATCTCTCTTCCATTCCATACCACCAAGTTTCTTTCTCTTTTTCAAATAAAACCATAGATTCCACATAAACCATTCTTTCCTTGGAAAAAAGCAAATTTCTATTTTCAATAGATATTTGTAATTTATCATAGTCATCACCTTTTCCATTAGTTAGAAACACAAGTTGATATTCAGGAACATTTTTGACCCAATACTTTCCTAAATTAAATTTACATGTTTCGATTCTTTCTGCTAATTCTTTAACACGTTCTTTCAATAAAATTTTTTTAATAATATCTTGATCTATTTCTTGATAATATTGATACAAATGTTGTGCATAGTTTTCTAAATAATGTTCATTTAATAATTCAGAGATATCTTTGATTCCAAAATGAATTGATTGATAGCGAATAATTTCCATTAATAAAAAAACATCCATGACTGAATATGTACGATAATTATTATCTTCTTTCCTTGATGGTTTTAAAATACCTTGTTTTTCATAATAACGAATCATTTCTTTTGAAATATTCAATATTTTAGATACTTCACCTATTTTATATTCCATACGCAATTCCTCTTTACATTTATATTATTGTATCATAAAAAAATATTCAATAAGCAATAATTGCTTATTGAATAATCTATTGTTTTAAAAATGGCGGTACTAATGAGATTCGAACTCATGATCTTACGTTCCGGAGACGTACGCTTTATCCAGCTAAGCTATAGCACCAGCAAATATATTCTATCATATTAGAGATAAATAATGTATCAAATATAGTATTTTAAATCAATATTTGTTAGAATGTCATCCATGGGGTGAGGATATGAAAAAAGGAATTACTATTACATTATTAGGTGGTGCATTTTGGGGTATTTCAGGAACCATGGGACAGTTTCTGTTTCAAACTTATCATTTAAATACAATGTGGCTTACAACATTGCGTATGATCTTTGCGGGGATCATTCTATTAAGTGTTTGTTTTATCAAAGATACAAAAAAGACATTAAGTATTTGGAATAATAAAAATGATATCTTTCAACTTATCTTGTTTGCACTATTAGGATTAATGTTTTGTCAATATTCCTATATGACAGCAATCTATTATTCAAACAGTTCAACCGCAGCTATACTACAATACTTGAATCCAATCTTTATTATGTTCTATACATGTCTTGTTTGTAAAAGATTTCCTTATAAAAAAGAACTTCTTTGTGTTGTTTTAGCTTTTGGTGGAACCTTCATTCTAGCAACACATGGAAATATTCATGAAATGATCTTATCTTTTGAAGGATTGTTTTGGGGAGTGATGGCAGGATTAGCTGCTTCGTTTTATTCATTGCTTCCTCGACATATCATGAATAAATACGGCAGTTTGATTCCTACAGGCTATGCCATGATTATAGGTGGCGTCGTATTAGGAATAATTGGACGTGTTTGGAATATCTCTGTTTCTTTAGATATCTATGGCTATTTAGCAATGGCAGGAATTATTGTTATCGGAACTGTTTTAGCTTTTTCAATGTATCTTATAGGAGTCAATCTTATTGGACCTATGAGAGCTTCATTAATTGCTGCAGTTGAACCATTAAGTGCAACGATTTGCATGTGTTTATGGTTGCATTCTCCTTTTACATTAATGGATGTTTTAGGTTTTATTATGGTCATGTCTACAATCTTTATATTATCTTATAAAAAGAAAACTTCATAAAAATGACATAAAGTATTTAACTTTATGCCATTTTTTATTATGATTCAAAATATTTTTCTATTTCTAAAACTTTATCTTTAGAAACTTTTAACAATTCAACCGCTTTTGAAAATGAAATACTTAAGCTATTCATCAAATCTGTAATCAGTTCAATATTTTTCTTTTTTGTCCTTGTACTAATCCTTTTTCTATATTTTCTCTCGCTATCATTTTTCCTAAATTACACATCTTTTTAACCTCCTTCTCTATTTCTTCAAATCCATATTCTT